>CAYFGZ010000168.1:0-5943 GCA_964342575.1 uncultured Nisaea sp.
CAGGCAACCGACTATGTAAACTTTATTTTGAATTCGGATAACGAAGGGTTTGTTGTTTTACACAATTGGCTCAAGGATGCGCTCTTATTTAAAATGGGAGTGGTGAAGCATTTCTTTGATGAAACCGAAACGGTTGTTGAAGATGTTTATGAAGGGCTTACGGATGATGAATTAACCGCATTGCTTGTTGACGATGATATTGAGGTCGTCGAACAGGATGCGCGTGAATACGGTGACCCGATGCAAGGGCCAGACGGTGAAATGCTGCCCGCTCCATTGGTGTACGATATGCGTGTTCGTAAGACGCATAGGGATGGTCGTATAAAAATCGAGAACGTACCGCCTGAAGAATTTTTATTCTCGCAACGTGCCAAGTCGTTAGACGATTGTCGTTTTGTCGCGCACCGTACCGAAATGACCGTTAGCGAATTAATCGAAATGGGGTATGACCGTGATACGGTTGAAAAGAATATCGGTCCCGCTGAAATCGATACAAACAATGAAAAACAATCACGGTTTGAAAATCTTGAAACGCAAACGGAAGAAACAACCAGCGACATATCGCAGCGCAGTGTTTTAGTTAATGAGATTTATATTCACGCGGATTACGACGGCGACGGTAAATCGGAAATTCGTCGTGTCGTTGCATTGGGGGCTGGTTATGAAATAGTCGAAAATGAACCGTATCATATGATACCTTTTTCTGTTATTTCGCCCATCCTGATGCCGCATCGTATGGTTGGACGTTCGATTGCAGAAATGTTGATCGATCTGCAACAAATAAAAACGACGGTGCTTAGACAATTACTCGACAACGTTTATCAAATGAACAATGCCCGCGTCGGCGCAGTCGAGGGACAAGTAAACCTTGATGATTTAATTGCCAACCGCCCCGGCGGTATCGTTCGCATGCGGGCTCCCGGTATGGTGCAGCCGCTTACCCCGCCCAGCGTAGCGGATGCCGCGTTTCCTCTTTTGAGCTATATGGATGAAGTGCGCGAAATGCGTACAGGCTTGAGCAAAGCCAGTATGGGTTTGAATGCGGATGCTTTGCAAAGCTCAACAGCGGCGGCAGTGAATGCGACAATTTCAGCGGCGCAATCCAAGGTTGAAATGATTGCGCGGGTATTTGCTGAAACTGGTGTCAAGAGGTTGATGAAATGTATTCTGCAATTGGTTCAGAAGTATCAGCAACAGCCCCGTATAATTCGGCTGCGCAATAAGTTCGTAACTATTGATCCGCAAGCGTGGGAAAACGAATTCGACATATCGGTGAACGTTGGTTTGGGCAATGGCGACACGCAACAACGCGGCGCGATGCTGTTGCAGGTTGCGGCGAAGCAAGAGCAAATCATTCAACAACTTGGTATCGACAATCCGTTAGTCACCATGTCGCAGTATCGGCAGACGTTGGTCAAGATGTTGGAAATGGCGGGCTTTAAAAACGGGGCTGACTTCTTCCTTGACCCGAATAATCTACCGCCTGACGTGAAGCAAAAATATGAAGCCAAAGTTCAAATGGCGTCGCAAGGTTCTGGCGATACGGAACGCATGAAAGTCGAAGCTGAAATTGCGCTAGATCGTGAAAAGATGATGGCAGAGCTTGAGTTAAAGCGTCAGGAAATGCAGATGAAATTTGAATTACGCAAGCAAGAAATGAATTTTGAGGCGCAATTGCGTGGCATGGAGGCCGCGTCGGGTGCGTCAATTTCTTCAAACATTCCAAGGGCTCAATGATGGCACGGGTTGAAACGGAACTGGAACGCGGTAACAAAGCCGCTGAACTATTGCGCAATCCGATTTTTTCGGAATCGTTTGAAGTTTTAAAAGATTATTATCAGGACAGTTGGCAGCAAACAGATCCCAATGATGTCGAAGCGCGGGAGCGTATTTATGTTGCTATTAATGTTCTTGCAGATATTCGACGCCACATAGAATCGGTTATGACTACTGGCAAAATGGCTAGTGAGCAGATCGACGCAACCAGCGTTCACTAATTCCGCATTGCGGAATGACCAAGCCCGATAGGGCAGTCACACTTTAAAAATTTGGAGATTATTATGGCAGAAGCAAGCCCACAAGATGGGACTTCTACCCTTTCAACCGCTGACGCGGTTAATTTACTCTTAGCTAGAGATACCCCGCCCGAAGCGGAAAAGGTTGAAGTTAGCCAAGAGCCAGAACCGGAACAGGAAATTGTTACTGACCCGGTTGATGAAGCCGAAGCCGATGAGGTAGAGGTTGAAGCCGAAGAAGTTGAAGCCAATGCGGAGGAAGTCGAAACCGACGAACCCGAAGCAGAGGAAGAAACGGAAGCGGATAATGAAGTAGTCGAACACGTTGAACAAACTTTCCGCGTCCGCGTGGGCGATGAAGAAATCGACGTGACACAGGAAGAACTTGTAAATTCTTACATGCGTCAAGCAGACTACACGCGGAAAACCCAAACACTCGCAGAACAGCGCAAAGCGTTGGAAACCGAATTGGGTAACGTGCAATCGCAGCGTCAGAGCTACGATAACCAGCTTCAAGTTTTGGAGCAAACGCTTAGTCAAAGTGAGCCAACGCAGCAACATTGGGATCAGCTATATCAAGATGACCCTTTAGAATATACGCGTCAACGTGACCTTCAACGTGATCGAAAGGAAGCGCTTGAACAAGTACACGCGGAGCGTCAGAGGGTGCATCAAGAAACACTGGCACAAATTGAGGAAGCCAAGCGTCAGAATTTAATCAAGGCGCATGAACAACTTCCTGAATTGATACCAGAATGGCTTGACCAAAAAGTTGCGGAAAAAGAAAAAGCAGAGGTTGTGAAATATGCACAGCGTCAAGGCTATTCTGATGATGAGCTTAAAAATGTTTCTGACCCACGGGCTATTAGTATGATTCGAAAAGCGTACTTGTATGACGAACTCATGTCTAAAAAACCTGTTGCTCAGAAGAAAGCTAAAAAGGCTCCAAAGATGACCAAAAGCGGGCAACCCAAAACGAGCAAGCAATCATCTCAACGGCGAAAGCAGAGTGCTCTCGCTAATATTAGTAAACAACGAGGTAGGGCAGCTATGGATGCTGGCGTGGACTATCTCTTAACTTAATTGGAGGCCAAAATGGCTACATGGACTACATCGGCGGCTGTTGGTGCAAGGGAAGATTTGGTTGACGTAATCACCCGAATTGATCCCGACGACACCCCGGTATTCTCAAACGCGAAATTGGAAACGACGAAAGGCGTGTTCCATGAATGGCAAGTTCAGGAATTGACGGCGGCTGCGGATGATAATTACGTCAACGAAGGCGCTGACTGGTCATATGTCAATCCTACCGCCACAACTCGACTTGGAAACTACCATCAGATTTCCGCACAAGCTGCACAGGTCAGTGGAACTCTTGATGTTGTCGATAAGGCGGGCAGAGATAAGGAAGCTGCCTACGTTAAGATTTTGAAAGGAATCGAGCAACGTAGAGACATAGATAAGTCTCTGTTTAAAAACGAAGCTAGGTCAAGTTCTGATCCGCGCAAATGCGGAAAGTTCTTATCCTACATCACCAACGTAGTGGTCGAATCAGGTTCATCCGCTGCAACGGGTGATGGTTCCGACGCTGCAACGATGTCTGGTACAAACGACGCCTTGGCGTTGGCCGACGTCGATAATGCGATGAAAGACGCTTACACCGATGGCGGTTCTCCCGACATGCTTGTTGTAAGCCCCGCCAACAAGGTTGCTTTCAGTGATCTTTCCAGCGGGAGCATTGTTACGAACCAATTGCACATGACGGCAAATGCGCCGAAAGATGCGGTCATCATCGGTTCTGTTTCGATGTATCTTACGGATCAAATTCACTAAGCCGGGGTCCGTATAAAACTATGTGAATTGCTGGAAGCCTAACCCGAAAGGCAAGGTAATCAGCAGCCAAGTCAGCTAGGAATAGTTGGAAGGTTCAGAGACTAGGTCATACAGTCCAGATCGGACGATGAAGGCCCACGAGCGCATAGCACCTATAAAGGTGATGATATAGTCCGACACCCGATTAAAGTCGGGAGCGGGGATAAAGAGCCTCGCAAATAACTGAAAGTTCGGCACATTAAACGTCGTAATCGATAGGCAAGCTGCCAATACTGAAATCTTGCTTCTCGATTCAGATCACTATTCTATCGGCCATCTTCCAGGCCGTATGTTCAGTGTCAACGATGTTGCTCCAAGTGGTGATCGGACGCAGTTTGCGATCCTGTCCGAATGGACATTGATCGTAAATGCTCCTAAAGCACATGCGGCAATTTTCGATCTGAACACGTCGTAATTCTAACCAAAACCGGGGAGGGTTTCGGCTCTCCCCACCTTTTGAGGTTTTTCGATGAAATTGAAATTGACTGAGAGCCCTGGAAAGCAAACCTATTTCAAGGTTGACGGCGATGATATGCACGTCGTCACAGAGCAAAAAATCGATCACATTCTTGACCATAACAAACGTCAAGCGAACGACTGGCGATATGGCAACTTGATTGGTAATACCCAGCGGCATCAGCAAAAGGTCGCAGAGTTACCAGCTAATCTTTATTACGAGTTGGTCGCAAAACTTGGTGACCCGAAGCACAATTTAAAGGCCTGGAAACGCTGGCTTAATGATCCTGAAAATCGGCACTTTAGGTCAATCGGTGGAACTGTTTAAATGGCAATTTCGACTTACACAGAATTGAAAACGGCAGTCGATAACTGGCTGGCGCGTACCGATTTATCGGGGCGTTCGCCAGAATTTATCACGATGGCCGAATCACGCATGAACCGTGAGCTTGAGACGAGAAGTCAAGAGAAGCGGGCAACTGCTACGCTTGTTGCTGATGATGCATACACGTCCTTACCAACTGATTGCCGTCGAATTCGGCAAGTTCGTTTAAACACGTCACCGCGCACAACTTTATTTTATTATACGCCACATGCTATCGATCAGAAATATCCTAGCACTGGCACAGGAAAACCAGTTGCCTATTCAATAATCGGTTCCGAAATTTATTTCAGGCCGACACCCGATAGCGGGTACACGGCAGAAATTCTTTATGTTGCCGACATCGACGCACTAAGCGATAGCACGGCGACAAATACAATTCTTTTACGTCATCCCGATGCGTATCTTCATGGCGCTTTAACGGAAGCCTTTGGCTACCTGATGGACGAAACGCGACGCACCCAGCATGACGCTTTGTTTTCAAGAGCCATTGCTGAAATCAAAGCCGACGAGGACAGAGTAAAATACGGCGGCGGCACATTAACAATTAGCAGCGACTACGGAGAAATAACATGAGCGCGATGAGCGATTATCTTGAGAATGAAATCCTCGACCACATTTTAGGCACGGGTTCTTACACCATGCCGTCAAATGTTTACATTGCACTTTCGACGGGAAGTTTTGGTGACGATAATAGCGGTACGGAATTGAGTGGCAGCGGCTATGCACGTCAGGCGATCACGTTCGCAGCCGCATCAAGTGCAAGCGCGGCGAGTAATGCAACCGTGACATTTCCAACAGCCACGGGCAGTTGGGGCGCGATAAGTCACTATGGTATTTATGACGCAAGCACGTCAGGAAATCTTTTAATTCACGGTGCGTTTGCGGCTTCAAAAACAATCGGAAGCGGTGACGTTCTCCGCGTTAATTCAGGCGATCTAACGGTCACGGCGGCGTAACATGGTCGAGCTTGTCGGCCCGACATTAGAACAGCTAGACGGCTGGTCGTCGTCCATCGATACGCTCCCGTACTCGCTTGACAATTCGATATGGAACACGGCGGCAATCAGAGAGATTGCCAATTATCGAAATAACCCGACGCTGGAGCAGTTAGACGCTTTTTCGAGTAGTCTCGACGCATTAAGCACGTCGCTTGATAGTTTGACGAGTTTTGGCACTCCCGCCTCAATAGCTGCGACAACAACTGCGACGGCTGGT
>CAYFGZ010000169.1:0-5935 GCA_964342575.1 uncultured Nisaea sp.
ATTTTTAAGATAATAATTCTTTTATTTTTAAAAGCTCTAATTGATGTAATTCTTTTAATTTATTCCATCTATTAGAATCCATATTATCTGTCTTTAATGATATCATTGATAATTTTGATTTATTTGTATTATTTAACGATTCTACCCTAACATATATTCTCGGTATTAAAATTTTATCATCAGTTCCAATCCAATAATCTATCCTTTTAATTTTATGATTTTTAACAATTTTTAAATAAGAAATAGATTTATTATAATTTGAAATCCCTTTAATTATTTTATTATTACTATTAATATCCCATTTAATTCCAAATGACCATAAATTTATATTTTTTATATTTGACATAAATTCAAATATTATTTCATCATTACAATCAATAATAATTGATGAAATATCCATATTTTAATACCTATTGAGATAAATATATAGTCATATACATCCAAAATAACATTTATTTATGATTTAAAATTGATTTAAAATTTTGAATACTTATATAAATTATTAATGATTGATAATAATTCACCTTTAAGATATATGAACAGAGATGTATCAATGCATATTTATGAAACTTATTTTCCAGATAAATTAGCAAAAGAATGGAAAAGATTAACATTAGATCAATTAAAACATCATTACAATATATTTACTAAAAATGATACTGGATATTTATTAATGAATTATAAGAGTGCAACTCCCTATTATAGTAAACGAAATATTAATCCTACAGTATTGTTAAAATATATCAAATATAAAACAAATTGTAAAAATATAATAATACAACAAGATAAGAAAAATATAATAATACAACAAGATAAGAAAAAACAGAAATGTTCATAAATAACTTAAATTATCTACTTTAAAATATTCATAAATAACTTAAATTATCTACTTTAAAATATTTAAGAATAATATTCATTGAATAATTTATTATTATTAATATTTTCAATAATTTTAGGTAAATCTCCTAATGTTCGAATAACATAATCTGCTTCTGAATTCTTTAGTGTTTCTGTAGATTTAACTATCTTTTCATTTAAAATATTATAATTATAATAATCCTTAAAACTATTAATTTCATTTAATTTATTCATTAAATTTGATTCTTCAATTGTTTCTATATTCATATTAGTAGACCATCTCGAAACACCTACTGTCAAGCATTTAGCATTAATTCCTTCTTGTATTCCAACTGATGTATCATCTATTTTAAGAATACTTTTAGGATTATTAATTCCCATGTTTTTCATATTATATTCTATCATATGTGGTTCTGGTCTACCAGGTAGACCTAAGCACGTTGATGATACTTTCGAATCTATATATTGTTCTAAATCAAATGAAGTAATAATACAATTCATTAATGGTTCCGAAAATCCTGTAGTAATACCAATTTTAATATTTTTGTCTTTTAGATATTTTAAACACTTGTGCGTTTGAGGAATAATTTCCATATATTTATTTTTATTTGTAAACATATATTTGTTAAAATAATCATATATTTCTAATTTATCTTCTTCATTTGGAATTCTACCATGTTTTATCTTCCACTGATTAATTGTTATTTCATCTTCTAAAATTTTTCCAATATGTTCTAATTTGTTCATTCCCATATATTTTTGTAATGGAATCTTTGGAACAATTATGTGTTTTAGATAAAAAGCATCCTTTAATGATATTTTTGGTATTAAAGAATATTTATCAACTAATGTGCCACCTAAATCAAAAATACAACCTCTAATCATTGTTATGTATTTAAAAAGAATGATAGTTTTATATTACTTTCGAAAATCATTCATGAAAAAAATATATTATTAATATAATGCAACAGGTAATTATTTTAATGTCAAAATGGAATTATATAAAATTTAGTTTTAAGAAAGAAATAATAGAGTTTGGAGGAGATAATGAAAGAGCAGATGTAATTTTTTGGTATGATGGTTATCAGAAATGGAATTGGAAAGATAAAAAAACATTTTGTGATCATCACAAACCAGGCATTACGAAAAAAGCAGTAGATTTTTTAGTTAAAAAAAAGTGTAAAATTATTATTTTATCTAAAGGATATGGTAATCCGTCTTTTACAAGACCTGGTGTATTAGAAACTTCTAGTGCTATAAAAAAATATCTAAAAGATATTGGTATAAAAGTTTATAATTTAAAGTCAGAAACAGCAATAAAAATGTGGAATAAATTAATCAAAAAAAATAAAAAGGTGGGTATGTATTTGCATTCAACATGCTGAAAAATAGTTTTCTAATATATAATACGAAATAATTTCTATTTAAAAATAATAAATATTTAGTAAAATAAATATTCAACTTTTAATCCACTATGTTCATCAAAATCTATTTCATTCATATCTATTTCTAAATATTCTTTTACCATTTCCAACAATATATTGTAATCAGTTTTTTTATCGTCTGGATTATATCTAATAAATACACAAGGTAATCCAAGTTGTTTTATGATTTCATACATTCTTCTTTCATCACAACTATAACCGGCTCCACGATGTTTATGTTCATCAACTTCTACAATTAAATCAAAACCAATTAATTCAAAACGAATATCTGGAAATAAATGACCATTGGTATCTTCTCTATCTTGTAATGTACATTCATTTCCTACGGATTTATTATGAATAAAATATGTATCAGGTAAATCTCTCCGTAAATTATTAACTACTATCCATTCTTTTGTTTTTTGATACATTGGATTTCTTTGAGGATTACTACAATCTGAGCATGTATCATTTTTACGCGCTTGGAAAAATTTACATACACTACATCTTAAATCCCATCGCCAACCAGGTATATTTTCTAATAAATCTATTTTTTCTTGTGATAAAGATAATTCATCTTTTCTACATTTTTTATTTTTTAATCTTCTTTGTTTTCCTAAAAATATACCAATTTTTTTAATACTTGGAATAGTGTCTGATTGAGATGGTATTTTACCTGGATTTGTCTTCTGATATTTTTTAAGATTATTATATTGTGTCCACCATTCCTGTCTAATAATTTGTATATAATCTTTTTGAATATCAAATGACCAATACCAACCCGATATTTGTTCTAACATAATTATTCTTTCTTTTGATAATCTATTATTTTTATAATCTTGTCTTCTTCCATCACACCAACGTCCTAATTTAATTTTTTTATATTCAGTATCAATTTTTGGTAATCTATTATTATTATTTATCATATATTCTTTTAATAAATCATATTTAATTTTAAAATTATTTTTTTCCCAATACCATATATCAATATTCTCAAACTTTTTAATTTTATCATCAGATAATCTACCTAATCTATAATCTTGCCTTCTATCAGAAATCCACGATCCTATATTTATATCATCTACTATTACACGTTGTTTAGGTAATTGATTATCATTGGTTTCTATATATTTTATTAGACAATTAAAATGTTTATTAAAATTCATATCATCCCAATTCCAATACCATATATTAATTTCTTCTAACTTTTTTATTCTATACTCTGATAATTTACCATGTTTGTAATTGGTCCTTTGAACCTGACACCAACTACCAATATTAAAATTTTTATGTATAATTTTTTCTTTGTTCTTTCTTTTTTCGTTGACAGGCATCTTTTCAACTTTAAATTCAGTAATGTAATCTAATAAAATCTCAAGATGCTTATCCCATTCTTCATATTCGTGCCAATACCATATATTTCCTCCTCCTAAAATTTCTAATTTATTTTTTCTGTATTCTGAAATAGTATTTTCTTTATAATTTCTTCTTTGTAATAAAATCCACCTATTATTTACAGGCAATTTTTGTGTTGTTTCAACTATTTTTTTAACTTTTATATATTCTTCTTCCCATTTTAAATCATTATTACATTCCCACCACCATCCATCTAATTCATCTAATTTATTGATTTTTTCTTGAGATAATTTATTTTCTTTTTTAAAGTATCTCTGTGTTCCACACCAATGACCTAAATTAATATTATTTTCTGTTTTATATCCATTTGGTGGACATTCATTATCATTGTTTTTCATATATTCTTTTAATAATTCATAGTTTGTGTTCCATTTGACTACGTTTTTAGGAAAACATCTTTTTTTAAATCCTTTTCTTTTTGTACATTCTTTACAGAATGCTCCAATTCTTATGATGTGTCTAAAACTCTTGTCAAATATTTCTTCACAACCTTCTGTTTTACATTTTCCATTTATTTTTGTATCTCTATTAACTTTTTCATATTCACCAATTAATTCTATTTCATTTTCTTCAACATATTTTTCTAAATCTTTTTTTTTATAACTTCTTTTAGTTGTCATAATTATTACTATATTAATATTTTTAAATATTAAATTTTTAAATTAAATTTTATAATTTTTAATCTGTCATAAGTATATGAATAATTTACAATCCGAATTAAATAATATTAGTAGTTTGAAGGATATTAATGAATTCAATAATTTATTAAAGAAATGTGCGAATCTGTATCAATTAGAAGCGGTTGTTTATATATTTGATTATATGAAACAGCATAAATTTAAACCAGATGATGAAACATATCGAATATTGAATACATTACATAGTAAAAAGATTCAAGATAAAAGTAATTTAATTGTTCAAAAAGGTAGTAAAAAAACGTTACAACCAAAAAGAAGAATTCATAAAATTATGAAAGGCCATAATTATTCAAAGGCATTGAAAAATAAAGATATTGTTATTAATTATTTAACAAATAATAAATATGATTATGATGGAAAAGATAAGAAAAAAGAAAAAGTGTTAATAAATGTGTTAAAACTACATTGTAAATTGCCAGTAGCAGATATTAGACATATATTAACATATCTTAAACGACAAAAATACTTTACAAAATAAATTCAAAAAATATTTAATTTATTAAAAATGATATTTTTGGTATTAAAGAATATTTATCAACTAATGTGCCACCTAAATCAAAAATACAACCTCTAATCATTTTAATATATTTAAAACTAATGAAGGTTTTATATTACTTTCGAAAATAAAAAATAAAAAATGATTTGGAAAAGTAATATTTTTAAATTTATATTTAAAAATATTTAATGTGTTCATATTTGATTAATGCAATAATTGAGAATGATGTTAATAAAGTTGAGGAATTATTAAAAAGAGGAATGAATCCAAATTTTATTGATTATTCTTTAATAAAAGACTGTAATTCTGCAGAAAATACTATAGTTTATATTGATATAAATAAATTTAGATATGATATACCTAAATATATTATAGAAAATAATATATTTTATATTGATTGTGGAGTATATTGTTTTAGTATTTTTTATCCTTTAAAACTATCAGTTATGTCAAAAAATCATACTAATATAACTAAATTATTATTGGAATATAAAGCAGAAGTAAATCATAATTTAGAGTCATTTAATTATAAAGAAATATATGGTGAATATTACTTAAAATGTCTTTTTATGAAAGAAAATAGGTGGTGTGAAACTCCACTATCGTATGCATATAGAAATGGTAATTTAGAAGCTGCTCATTTATTAATAGAGAACAATGCGATAGTTGAAGAAGACACATTAATTAAGAATTTAGCTTTATTTGATAATAAAGATACTATAACGAACATTAATATAATGAAAATATATGAATGCTATCTAAAATCTTATATGAGTAGAATTCCAAATGATTTGTATAATTCTACAATTAATAAAATTATAGATGAAATAAAGTGGGATGATCGATATGTAAAGAAATTATTAGAGATATTTTTAAATAATGGTGCTGAAACAAATACCGTAAAAGAATATATTAGACATAGT
The DNA here is from genome assembly GCA_964342575.1 of uncultured Nisaea sp. Classification (GTDB taxonomy): domain Bacteria; phylum Pseudomonadota; class Alphaproteobacteria; order Thalassobaculales; family Thalassobaculaceae. The sequence goes on from CAYFGZ010000169.1 coordinate 5,816, forward strand.
GAATGGGGAAATGTTCGCGACATTTATCAAGAGTATTTTATTGAATACATTGATAAATATGTTAAAAAAATAAAAATTAAACAGATACTTACATTAATAATGTGTTGTGATAAAAATAAT
>CAYFGZ010000170.1:0-5867 GCA_964342575.1 uncultured Nisaea sp.
TTCACCCCTACGCTCCTGACAAAAATCAATATCAAAGTCGGGCATAGAGATCCTTTCCGGATTCAGGAAACGCTCGAATAGCAACCCCCATCGGATGGGATCCAAGTCCGTAATTAATAGTGACCAAGCCACTAGCGAACCAGCGCCGGACCCGCGCCCCGGGCCCACTGGAATTCCCGTCGACTTCGCCCACTGTATAAAATCTGCTACAATCAAAAAGTACCCGGGGTACCCCATTTGATTAATAATAGCTAATTCGGTTTCCAGACGGCCCTCATAAACAGCTTTTTTTTCCGCCAGAACCTCTCCCGTCGATAAAGATTTAAAAACCTCTTCCTCGAAGCGTTTTTTCAAACCAGCTCTTGATTTAACACCAAGCTCTGCATCCTCATCCCTCCCATCATCAGAAATAAACTTGGGTAGAATAGGAGCAAGTGTCGTCGGCATAAAACTGCAACGTCTAGCTATAGTTATTGTATTTTCTATCGCCTCGGGAATATCAGCAAATAGCTCCTGCATTTCGGCTGGAGATTTAAAACTGTGATTAATAGTTACCCTTCTACGTTCCGAGGCACTAACAGTAGTAGACTCAGCTATACAAAGAAGAACATCATGAGCCTCATACATATCAGGGGAGCCAAAATAACAGTCGTTGGTTGCGACTAACGGCAATCCGTGCTTATAAGCCAAATCAATTAGTGTCGCTTCGATTTTCTCTTCTTGCTGCAGACCGTGTCTCTGCAATTCCACATATAAATGGTCAGGAAAGAGTTCATTTAATTCCAGCAGAGCTGACTCAGCTTCCTGTAATTTATTTTCCAGAATAAGCCGTCCTACAAGACCAGAAGTGCTGGCGGTTAACACTATAAGTCCTTCTGTTTTGCCAGACAACTCTGTATAATTAGTAGTTGGATCTCCTAGCCCATCGCCTTCCAAAAACGATGCACTAACCAAATCTAACAAATTACGGTATCCCGCCTCATCCTTTGCTATTAAAACGAGCGTATCCATAGTTACTGACGGGGACGCATTTGAACCGCTTCTAATACCGTGAGCTGGATCTTCAACCGACTTTCTTCTGACGTTTAGTTTTACTCCAATAATTGGTTGAACTCCTGCATCGCTGGCTGAAACAGAAAACTCTAATGCTCCAAACAAATTGCCCGTGTCGGTTACCGCCACGGCAGGCATGCAATATTCCTCGCATTTAGCAAGAAGTTCTCGAATTTGAATCGCGCCTTCTGCAAGAGAATATGCCGTGTGAACAGTCAGGTGTACAAAATTGCTATGCACAATCTTCGCTCCCATAATCTGGAATGGATTTTGACACAACTAAGTTTGATAGTCATCGACTAACAAGGGTTTTTTCTAGGCAATTACAAATTATAACTCCATCAATTTCCCTGCTTCCATTTTTATCACTCGGTCCATTCGGCTGGTAAGCTCAACATTGTGTGTGGCTATCAACGTAGCTACATGGCTAGCCTTTACTATTTCGCGCAATTGTTCAAATACTTCTAACGATGTTTGAGCGTCTAAATTTCCGGTAGGCTCATCAGCTAGGATTAACCGAGGTACATTTGCCATTGACCTAACTATTGCCACCCTCTGTTGCTCACCCCCGGACAAACTGGCGGGCTTATGATCCAATCGTTCCGACAAACCAACCATAGATAGCAATTGCTGAGCTCTTTCGTGAGCTTCATCTTGGTCCAAACCAGCTATCAGTTGGGGAATCATGACATTCTCTATTGCAGAAAATTCGGGCAGTAAATGATGGAATTGATAAACAAAACCAATATCATTTAATCTAATATCGGTACGTTCTCTTTCAGACAAAAACTCACTATCACGTCCCTGCAAATAAATTTTGCCTGCCGAGGGCTTTTCCAATAAGCCGGCTAAGTGTAGCAAGGTAGATTTCCCAGAACCTGAAGGCCCAACTAGCCCTACCATTTCACCGGGAACTACTTTCAGGTTTATACCCTTCAGTACCTCAAGTTGGAAACTACCTTGCGTATAATAGCGAGTGAGATTTATAATTTCCAATGCCACATTATCTTGATAATCGCCATAAGTTTTTTTTGCTCTATTCTTAGATATATCAGCCATTTCGAAGAACCTTTACTGGCTCAGTATGTGACGCACGCCACGCTGGGTAAATCGATGCCGAGAACGACAAAAATAAAGCCATAAATATCACCCAAAGTACTTCGATCCAATCGATTTCCGCAGGCAGTTTAGATAGAAAATAAATTTCAGCAGAGAACAATTCGACCCCTATGAGATATTGTAGTCCTTGCCGAATTGACTCTATATTCCAGCAAAATAGTAGCCCCAGAGATGATCCCACAGTGGTACCAACCACACCAACGCTGACTCCGGCAACTAAAAATATACGCATGATTGAAGCACGTGATGCCCCCATCGTCCTCAAAATTGCGATGGACGTCCGCTTATCGTTGACCAGCATAATCATCGACGAAATTATATTAAATGCAGCTACCAATATGATGAGTGTCAATATCAAAAACATTACATTACGCTCTACCTTTAGCGCATTAAAGAAACTGGAATTCCTTTGTTTCCAATCCACAGCGTATCTATCTTTGCCTATCACAAAACCAATCTGATCCCGCAGATCCTCTACCCTATTCGGATTTTTTACTTGGATTTCTATGGCATTTACTGCATTTCCACTTTTAAAAAAAACCTGAGCCTGTCTTAACGGCATGTATACGAGTGTATTATCATACTCGTACATACCAACTTTAAAAATGGCCGCGATCGAGAATGTCTTCATTCTTGGCATGCTACCAAATGCAGTGGACGAAGTTGACGGCGAGATAAGAGTAATTTTTCTACCTACAACTGCATTCAGTCGTTCCGCCAATCTTGATCCAACAGCGATATTGCTACCAACACGTAAATCAGCAAGCGTTCCTGCAACGATATTCTGCGAAATTATTTGGCGACTTTGGAGAGCAATGGGGTCTACCCCGCGAACCAACGCTCCCGTCGCCTTACCATCTATCATAACCATTACTTGCCCTTGGAGTTGGGGAGTGACATACAACACTGAAGGTACCTCACCAATACGCACCGCCAACGTATCGAAGCCTTTTATGGGTGCTCGCTTATCGTAGACTGTTATGTGGCCATTAAGACCAAGCATCCTGGTAAGGAGTTCTGTCCTAAATCCATTCATCACAGACATTACGATTATTAAAGTTGCTACGCCTAGCGCTATACCTATTAGGGAGAACCAAGCTATGACCGAAATAAATCCTTCCTGCCTGCGCGAACCGAGGTAGCGGATCGCTATCAACCGCTCGAAGTATGAAAACACTCTGTAATCCGCCTTAAAATTATACGATAAATCTATTTTTTAAACCTTCGACAGAAATCTCTTCCGATACACCAGATCTCCTATTTTTTAGCTCTACGATTCCCGACTTTATGCCTCGGGGCCCCACAATTATTTGCCATGGCAAGCCAATTAAATCCATATCCTTCAACTTAGTTCCTGCTCTCTCGTCGCGATCGTCATACAGTGTGTCTATACCCGACTGATTAAACGCAGAATAGATATCTTCACATATTTTTTCACAAGACATATCACCGGACTTTACGTTCACTAAACCACTATAAAACGGACTTACAGATTCTGGCCAAATGATCCCTTTTTCATCGTGATTCGCCTCTATTATTGCTCCCACCAATCTAGAAACACCAATTCCATATGATCCCATGTGCACAGCGGCCTCTGCCCCATCTGGGCCAGCTACGCGAGCGCCCAATGCTTCGGAATATTTGCTGCCAAAGTAAAATATGTGTCCGACTTCTATCCCTCTTGTAGCAATAAGGTTTTCTTCTGAAACTGGGCATTCCATGGGATTGTGTTTTTCATCGGTCGCAGCGTAACGAGATAAATATAGATCGACCAACGGCTGTAAGTTTCCATTTATATCAACATTATCGAGACCAATGGTATCGGACCAGTTTTTCTGATAATAAACGGCGCTTTCTCCTGTTTCCGCTAGAATTATAAATTCGTGACTCATATCGCCACCTATCGGCCCGCTGTCCGCAACCATTGGAATAGCTTTCAGTCCCATTCGCGCATACGTCTTTAGATATGCCACGAACATTTTATTATAGGAACGAACAGCCCCATTATAATCCAAATCAAAAGAATAGGCATCCTTCATCAAAAATTCACGGCCCCGCATAACTCCAAACCTTGGCCGCACTTCGTCTCTAAATTTCCACTGAATATGATAAAGATTCAACGGTAGGGATCTATAGCTTTTCACATGGCTTCGGAAGATTTCTGTTATTTGTTCTTCGTTGGTAGGCCCATACAGCATATCACGATCATGCCTATCGCGGATGCGCAATAGTTCCTTACCATAATCCTCAAAACGACCACTCTCGCGCCATAGATCCGCAGACTGAATAGTTGGCATAAGCATTTCTTGCGCACCAGCTTTATTTTGTTCTTCACGCACAATCGCCTCGATTTTGCGCAGAGTACGGTAGCCGAATGGCAACCATGAATATATTCCCGCACTTGCCTGTTGAACCATTCCAGCGCGCAACATATATCTGTGCGACTCGATTTGCGCATCCTTAGGCGTATCCTTAAGAGTTGGAATAAAGTAATTCGAAAGCCGCATTTAAAATCCCACATCAAAAATTATCGTTTACAACCTTTAGATCAACATAGATTGGAAAAATCTATGGCCAAAAGAAATTCCTAGGCGACAAACCAACTAAGAACCCGCCCATATCAGAGCCGAATGTCAGTGAGTTAAATAGTATATAAGGGCCAATACTGTATTGATCAAATCTTATACTCTAAAAACTGTCAAATACACTAAAGAGGTGGGAGTGTCCCCAGCATATTGTAGTTCAAAAGCCCCCCCCAAAACCTCTCCAATTGCCTATAAGCTGAGCTGGCTTCCCGAATATCGCCCGAGTTAAAGGTACTCTCTTCTAACGCACTCGCATGTCTATCAAACATACCAGATATTTGACGGCATAAATCTAAACCTTTTCCTGACGGCCTAATCCTTATTGATCTCTTATCGTGAGCCGAGCGTTCTTGTATTAAGTAATTGTTCTGAACCATCTTTCGAACATTGTATGATACGTTTGAGCCTAGATAATAGCCTCTATTCGTAAGTTCGCCGACCGTTAGCTCACTGTCACCTATATTGAAAAGAATAAGCGCTTGGATGTTGTTGATATCTGCAACACCTTGACTTTCCAGTTCTGTCTTAACCACCTCTAAAAACTGACGATGCAACCGCTCTATCAACTTTATTGCCTCCAGGTAATCGTGCCGACTACCCGAGTTGTCTTCCGAAACATCATCATGGATTACGCTATCTGTCATTGAATGAATGATACACCAATAAGTGAAATTTGTTAAATAAAGATTAGTATAAGGACCTACTCACCATCACTGATCATTGTATAGATTCCAGAGAAATCTTTTGGGGCTCCACCTAATTCTATATATTTTTTATACATTTCCAAAGCATGAGATGCTAATTCCGTTTTTTGGCCAGTAGAGGAAGCAGCATCCTGCGCTAACTTCATATCCTTTGCCATCATAGCCGTAGTAAATCCCGGAGAGTAATTCCTATTAGCAGGTGAGGCTGGAACCGGCCCAGCAACGGGAAGGTAACTAGTCATAGCCCAACATTGGCTTGAAGAGGACGACGTTATATCAAATAAGGTTTGCGCATCGAGCCCTAGTTTCTCAGCCATAGAGAAGCTCTCACTAACCGCAATCATAGAAATAACCAATATCATATTATTGCAGATCTTGGCCGCTTGGCCATTTCCTGCCCCTCCGG
>CAYFGZ010000171.1:0-5837 GCA_964342575.1 uncultured Nisaea sp.
TTCCAGTTCACGCGAAGTTATTTCTGCTTGTTCATCGTCGGCAAAAACTTCTTCAACGTCTTCTTCGTCTTCCTTGTCCTCAACATTTTCGTCTTCTAGGTCACTCAGATTTAACTCTGTCTCATCTGTCATCGCATGCTCCTAAGTTGACATCATTAAATTTCCATGGATTTGTTTTTTAGAATTTTCGGAATCCTTGTTCCTAATTCGGGTTGTGTGGGTGACTATATATGACTCAACTTTCCTTTTGGGTTGGTTTGTTTGATGAGTTGTCTAGCACTCGATTTATAATTTCGTCGATTTGTACCCAGGTTTCAGAGAGGGAGCGCTCAAGTGACCCAGAATCCCATGTTACAACACAGTCGCTCGCCGATAGATCTGGTCGAGAGCTAAGTATAATTTCACCGCTATACGCTACCTTTGCACTTATAGAAGTTATTTTTTCTTGCAGTTGTTCCTTTATCCCCTCGGCTACGCAAATCATTACGTTCGGTTTATTTTCCAGAAAGGCGAACGCCTCTGTAATGGTTTGTTCGACCTGAGGTAGTTCTGAGCCTTTCATTAACTCTGGCGCCAGTTTTTGGACGATGGTTCGAATCAGCTTTATAGCCTCTATGTAAGTGGTCTTAGTCCAATTTTCATATTCTTCCGCTAGATCATCTAGTTTCAATGTAATAGTTTCTAGTGCAACACCCACTTCTCGTTCAATAGACGCCATCGCTTCCGCTTTTCCTTCCTGGATTCCTTGCTTTAGGGTTGTTGCTTTAGTGTTTTCCAGTTCCTCTAAAGAAAAAACGGGTGGGCTGGTTTCTTGCTCTTCTTCTTCTCGGAGGCGAGCTTCCTGCTCTGCCTTAAATTTCTCTTCGGCATCTTCGTCAAAATGAGTATCAAAGAGAAATTTATCCATTCAGTCGTTTCCATCTTTCGTAGTTACGAAAATCCCCTTATCAGGAGCCTCCAGTTTCCTGATACATCCAATTTCGCACTATCGCGATTGCTTCTTCGGGATGTTTGTCCACAATTTCTCCAATCTGTTTTAAAGAAGATGCCCTAACCCGGCCCTCTACCTGGTTGATGTCAATCATTTGATCAAGAAGGCTATCGTCTTCCTCTTCCTCTTCTTCTTCTAGTAATTCTGCCATATCGGCTGTGGCTTCTGGGCCAGTTAATTGAGCTAATGCAACGCCTTCTTGGTCACCGATAGCACCCGCGGGTCCTCCAGCCAGGGCCGTTGGCATAGACTCAAATAACCGTGTTAAAACTGGCCGTACTACCAAAAGAATTACCAATAAGCCCACGACGGCCAGCACCAGAATTTCAGCTAGTTGCATAAACTCTTCTTTAGATATTCCCAAAATCAAAGAACCGTCATCAAATTCCAACGGCTCTAGCTTAACGAATTGCATATTGACTATTTCTACACTGTCTCCACGCTCTTCGTTAAACCCAACTGCTGATTTTACTAGAGTCTCTAGCTGAGCCAATTCATCGGCGGCTCGAGGTTGCCAAACCTTATCGCCATCATCATTTTCTACATATTTTCCGTCTACTAGTACAGCAACAGACAGCCTTTTTATTTCTCCTGACTCTTTTATTCGATTACGTATTGTTTTCGTAATTTCGAAATTGACAGTCTCTTCGGTACGCGATACCTGACTCGCCGCAGAAGTACCAGTTCCTGATGCAGAGGCCTCAGTTTCTGGGAGGTTATTTTGGACTGTGACCGTATCCTGATCGTCCTTTTCTGAATTACTTTCATTTTCCTGTACTGTTTGTGTAGATCGGGCTACTTGACTGTCTGGGTCAAAAATTTCCGCATTTTCAACTATCCGATCGTAATCGATTTCCGCCGTTATTTCGGCTCTGACCCTATTCAACCCAACAGTTCTTTCTAATAGTTCAATGACAGCTTGGCGCATTCGGTTTTCAAAACCAACCCGCATTTCGTCAGCCGTTCCGGCTGCTGCCGCGCTGCTATCACCATTTCCCCGAGCCAAAAGCTGTCCTCTGTCATCAAGAACAGAGATTTTTTGAGGATCCATTCCTGGGACTGCCGCTGCAATTAGATGTTGGATCGCCTGTACTTGTTCGTTTCCCAACCTACCCGATCCTTGAACTTGGAGAACCACGGAGGCACTTGCCTCTTGTCTTTCCCGACTAAACAGTTCTCTTCGTGGCATAACTAGATGCACTCGGGCGCCGCGCACATTCCTCATAGCTCCTATTGTGCGAGCTAGTTCACCCTCCAATGCTCGAACAAGGTTAACATTCTGCACAAAGTTTGTGGTACCGATACCCTGGTTATCGTCAAAAATTTCGTAACCAACAGACCCTCCGCCAGGCAGTCCGCTTTCAGCTAATGAAACCCTCAACTGAAGTACTTGATCTCCTGGCACAAAAATTTGTTTACCCCCAGCCTTTATATCGTAGGGGATATTTTTTGATTGGAGGGTCTGGATAATTTGTCCGCTGTCCTGCGGATCTAGATCACCATAAAGTAGCGCCATGCCACCAGAACTGAGACGAGAACTTAAGAAAATGAAGAAGCCAAGAACCGCTATTCCTGTGGCAGCGAGTGCTGCCACTCGAATTGGACCGAGTTGCCTAAGTAGTTCCGCAATAGGGTTCATTACTGTAGCTCCGCGTAAAGTTCAAAGTCTTTTATACCCAGCACAATACTTAAAAATACTAAACATATTATCAATTTACCTAAAATTGCATTCAATTTTAGGTAAATTGACGGCTGGCAACTAGGCAAAAAATTCCACACAAAGCTCTTAATACGAAAATATTTTAATTAAATCAATAAATTATTCGAGTTTTCTTAAATTAAAAATTAAAGCCTGACATGAAAGATGTCATTATATCCGTGCGGTCTTAGGTTTCTTTAGGGACATTTTTCTTGTCTCTAGCAAACTTTTGTTTCTTATTTACTGGTGGTTGTAATATTTTCCGTCACTAAAACTATGGGGCCTAATAACCCTTTAAAACTATGGTGACTTGGGATTTGTTATCTTTTTAATAGTTTGGCAGCTTCCACAGCAAAGTACGTTAGGACACCATTGGCTCCAGCCCTTTTAAATGCAGTAAGACTTTCCATCATGCACCGATCATTGTCTAACCAACCGTTCAATACGGCAGCTTTTATCATTGAGTATTCGCCACTTACTTGATAGGCAAACGTAGGGACTCCAAACTTGGTTTTTACCCTGGAAATAATATCGAGATAGGGCAGCCCCGGTTTAATCATTATCATATCTGCTCCTTCAGCAATATCTAGCTCTACCTCTCTCATTGCTTCGTCACCATTACGTGGATCCATCTGATAGGTAGATTTACTAGCGCTGGCGAGAGTTATATCGGACCCCAAAGCTTCTCTGAATGGGCCGTAAAAACCCGAAGAATATTTTGCGGCATAGGACATTATCTGAACACTCTGGAAATTATTTTGGTCCAAAATTTTGCGTATTGATCCGACCCTCCCGTCCATCATATCTGAGGGTGAGATAATATCGCATCCTGCTTCTGATTGAACCAATGCTTGCCTGCACAATGTTTCAACGGTTTCATCATTTAAGATTGTTCCATCTTCACCGAGTAGACCATCGTGACCGTGACTGGTAAACGGGTCTAGGGCTACATCGCATTGAACGCCTATATCAGGATATTTTGTTTTGACTTTGTCAATAGCTCTGCAGATCAGATTGTCGGGCTGGATAGCTACGGAGCCTTCGGGGTTTTTTTTATCTGCTGTGATACAGGGAAAGAGAGCCACAACCGGTATTCCAAGACTTTCAGCCGAACCCACTGCTTCTAGTAGCCTATCAATGCTATACCTGAATACGCCAGGCATGGATTCCACGGGTTCCTCTATGCCATTTCCATCCCGCACGAAAACAGGCCAGATTAGATCCTTAGTCGATAATGAATTTTCGCTTGTTAGATCCCGCGACCACTTGGTTTTACGGTTTCGTCTGAGGCGCGTAGTGGGGTAGGCTGGAGCCGATTGGTGCTTCATATTCGTGTTTAATCCCGGATTTTCTCCACCCATTAACATTTTTCGGCCCTTCCACCCAAAACTACACTAGCGATAAACCCAGCTTAAGCATAATGTCATTAATTATTTTTAAAAGGCGACCCAGTGTCGCTGACCATTATAGGTTTATCTGGAGGTTATTCTATGCGTATCGTTGTAAATGGACAACAGGCTTTTGGTAAGGCGTGCTTGGATGCAATAATTGAAAAAGGTGTAGATGACGTGGTGGCAGTCTACACAGCCCCTGATGTGGAAGGAAAGCCATTTGATCCGATAAAGCAGTCGGCATTGGAGGCTGGCTTGGAGGTGCGACAACCTGACAATTTTAGCGATAAAGAAGTTTTAGCTGAGTTAGGGTCCTGGGATGCCGATTTAATGATATTGGCCTATGTGATTATTTTTGTTCCAGAGTCAGCTCGTAATATTACGAAACATGGTACTATATGCTTCCATCCTTCCCTGTTGCCTCTTCATCGAGGCCCCAGTTCCATAAATTGGCCGATTATATGGGGTGCAAATAAAACTGGACTAACAATCTTTTGGCCAAATGACGGTTTGGATGAAGGAGAAATTCTCCTGCAGAAAGAAGTGAAAATAGAACCTAATGATACCCTAGGGTCCCTGTATTTTGATAAAATTTTTCCATTAGGGGTAGGCTCGACATTAGAAGCTATTGAACTTATCAGAGAAGGGAATGCACCCCGTATAAAACAAGACGAGGCCAGAGCAACATATGAAAGCTGGTGTAGAAAAGAAAATGCTGAAATTGATTGGGAACGTTCGGCGCAAGAAGTATACAACTTGATCCGCGGGTGTGACCCTCAACCGGGTGCATGGACTACTCTAGAAGGAGAAGTTTTGCAAATTTTTGATGCAGCTCTTACTAATGGCACTGGCCGGGTAGGTAGGGTGAGTGCTATTGATGATAATAGTTTTACTATAACGGCCGGATTGGGTGGCATCCGGGTTAATAGGGTAAGGTACGGAAAAGTCGGTAAAATTAGTGCTGCCGATTTTATGCGCGATAGCAAAATAGTTTTGGGTTCTAGGTTTGGGACATAAAAAATGACATAGGGTCAGCGTCATGGATTTTAATTTAAGTGAAGAGCAAGTGGCTATCCAGGACATGGCGAGAGCGTTTGCCGCCGATAACTTTGCGCCAAAAGCCTCTATATGGGACCAGGAAGAAATCTTTCCAGAAGAGGAATTACGTTGTGCTGCCGAATTGGGATTAGCTGGTATTTATATATCCCCTAAATTTGGTGGAGCTGGCTTAGGCAGGTTGGAGGCAGTCATCATTTTTGAAGAACTAGCGGCTGCTTGCCCGTCCACCGCAGCGTACCTTACCATACACAATATGGTATCCTGGATGGTTGATAGCTTCGCTTCAGATGCGGTCAAAGAACGGTTTCTGCCGGATTTGACGAGTATGAACAAAATGTCAAGCTACTGTTTAACCGAGGCTAATTCGGGATCTGATGCTGCTTCTCTTAAAACAGAAGCGAGAAAAGAAGGTAATAGCCATTATATAATCAATGGATCTAAATCTTTTATCTCAGGTGGGTCAAAGAGCGACGTATATGCCGTGATGTGCAGGACTGGCAAACCTGGCCCTAGTGGCATCTCTTGCATTCTGGTCGAAAATGGAACAGAAGGCCTCTCTTTTGGTGCAAAAGAGAGGAAGATGGGGTGGAATAGTCAACACACCGCGGCAGTTAATTTTGATGAATGTCGTGTTCCTGTCGACAACTTAGTCGGGCGCGAGGGGGATGGATTCAAGATAGCTATGGCGGGCCTCGAC
>CAYFGZ010000172.1:0-5829 GCA_964342575.1 uncultured Nisaea sp.
GCGCTGGGCTTGCCCTGGCCTCTGGCCTCGGTCTCCTCAAGCCTGCGGTGGCCACCGTGGGAAGCGTGGCCGACGGCGCCGCGGATGGCAGTATGTTTCGAGTGAGCGAGGCCGATGCCGCGCACCTCGCCGTGGGCCTTCCGGTCAGCTTCCAGAACGCCACAGAGATCCAAAGCCGATACCGTCAGATCACGGACATCGGGGCGCCCGCAGGAGGGGAGGTTGAGGTTACTATTCACCCCAAGATGCCCCGCCAGGTGCTCACGGGTGAGACCGTGCGGCTCTGCTACGCCTTCTTTCCGGTCGTCGGCAATGTCAACGCGGGCAACGACGTACACCTTCGCATCAGCGCGGGCGGCTCGGGCGCCCAGGCCACCTACGGGCGGCTCGCGAGCCTGTGCCGGTTGGCCGGGTTCAGCTTGAGCGGCGAAAATGGCCGGGTCGCTCTGGGCTTGACCTTGGCCCCCGCCGTCGTGCTCCCGGTGTCAAGCCCTGTCACCGTCAGCGTGCCCGAGGCTTCGGGCACGGTCCTGACCCAAAAGTACGGCTCTTTCGTCGAGGTGGCCGACGCTCACCAGGGCGCGGTTGCACCCTTCTCGCAGAGCGCGGTTGAGGTCTCTCAATTCGACTGGTCCGTAGATGTGCAGGTCTCGGCCAACCCGTCGTCGCCCGATTCTAAATCTGTGATGCGTATGCAAGACATGGAGATCGACAACTGCACAGCAAGCGTGACGCTTGGCACCGAGCAGAACAGCGACCTTGCCGACATGCTCCGCAAGAGCGAACTGCGAACCGTCATCTGCACCATGGGCCCCCACAGCCCCGGCCACGGGGCGGCGTTCATGCTGCTTAACGCCGGTCGGGCTGACGGTGACTCCACCGTGGGGCAAGAGGGCCCACGAATCAATCAGAGCACAACCCTGGTCGCCGTCGAGGATTTCGCGGGCTGCGTCGGGGCGAGTTCGCTCCAGCGGGCGCCGTGGATCTTCGCAATCCCGAAGGCGTAGCCGGTGGGGCTCAAGCGTCTAGTATCGACCGACGAGCCCGCGTCCCTGCTCCTGGTCTCCGATGAGAGCGTTCAGGCTGCGCAACAGCGCGCCGCACGCGCCAAACTCGACGCGGAACTAGGGGCAGCGGCGGGGGACGACCTCGTGGGCTCGCTTGTGGCTGCCGTCCGCGGCGCTACCGGCCAGCACGCTGAAGTGGTCGCGGCCCTTGGTGCTTTGCTCGACGTGGGGCGGGGCCTGCTTGGGTCGGTGCTTGGCGAGGGCGAGCAAGCCGAGGCGCTCGCACGCCTTCGAGGGGCACTAGAGCAGGAGGACACCCGCGAGGCTCTCGCGTACATCTCCTCCACTGTGGCCTTGCAGCGGTACTCTCAGTCATCCGACCTTTCCGACCTTCACGACCCAGACCCCGACGGCGCGACGTGGGTCCGTGTTCGGGCCCTGTCACGCGAGGAGAGCAGGCGGGCCCGTGAGGCTTGCGGCATCCCTCCTCGTCTCGGTGCGGACCTCTACGGCCGCGCGGGAGACGTCAGCCGCAAGGCGTCGAGGACGGGGCAAGATGCCTCCCTTGCCTTTGCCCGCTACATCGACGGCCTGTCCGACGACGACCGCCGCGAGGTGGCGAAGTACGAACGCTGGTCGTCTGACCTTGACCGAGAGACTGCGGCCCTCGGGCTCGTCAGCGTTGACGGCTTCGAGGATATGACACCGGCCAGCGGTGAGCGGTTCCCGGTCGACGCCTTTGAGCGTTCGGTGGCCGGTGGGTCCGCAATCATCGCGGAGGTCGCTGGCCACATCAGGAGGGTCGGCACTTTGGGAAAAGCGGTGAGCTTGCCTGTGTCCTCGTCGCCTGGCATCGACGGACAAGACGCCGGGCCGGTTCAGGCGGCAGCGGGTGGGCCTGCTCGCAATGCAGACGGAGCCCGAGCCTGATGGCCTCTCGCGGCTCATGCGGTGGCCCTCTACTGGCTGGCGTCCCTGGGGCCGTCAAGCGTCGGCAGTGGTCGAGGTTCTCGGCCGCCATGGTCGACGCCCCGCCAGAGGTCACAGCCGAGGCCGTCCTTGGGATGAACGCGCCCGGCCAGATGCTCGACGGGTTCTCGTCGACTCCCGACCCGATGACGGGCGAGGTGGAGTGGTCAACATTTGACCGCTGCCCGCTCCCGGGCATAGACCCCGAGTGCCCGAGCCCGTCGGGCAACTTCATCTCGGACGTGTGCGCGGTGTCGCGAGAGCTTGCGGCGGGGCTGCCCCACACCTGGGCGCCCGCCCGACCGTCGGGCGCGCTGCGGGACGGGCTCGTGGTCCTCAAGTCGGAGTGCGACAAGGCCGAGGCGTACCGCCACAAGCATGAGGAGACTTGGTAGAGATGGCCATCACGCGCATATCTGAGGAGGTGATTGAGGTCCGCGTCGAGGGCGCGCGAGAGAGCGAGGCCGAGTTCGGCCGGATGGCCGAGGCTCTTGGCCGAATCGAGAAAAGCACCAGGGCGAGCGGCAAAGAGTCCGACGAGGCGGGCAAGAAGATGCGCCGCTTCTCCAGCGTTCTGCGAGACGTTCACAGTGCGGCGCACACGCTTGAGATAGGTATTCGGGCCGTGGGTAAGGCTATGAGCGGCCTCACCGTTCCGGTCAAAATGGCGACGTCCTTCGAGAAGGGCTTCGCGCAAATGTCGACCCTCCTCGACGGCACCCGCGAGGAACTGAGCGCTTACAGAGACGAGATCAAGGGTCTGGCGTCTGACCTGCCCCAGAGCGCCGAAGAGATCACGACCGCAGGGTACCGACTGCTCAGCAGCAAGACGGCCAAGGCGGAGGTGTCCGAGCGCATGCGGGCAGCCTCGGAACTTGCCGTTGCGGCTAACACCGATTTGCAGACTGCGGCCAAAGCCCTACAGCTCGGCGTGAATACCTACGGGGCGGGCGTTCAGGAGGCGTCTGACGCGCTTTTCACGCTCGTCAAGATGGGAGACCTTGATGGCGGCCTCGGCGACGCCATAACGGCCCTTGCTCGCGCTGGTGACGTCACACAACTCGGCGTCCAGCTTGATGAGGTCGCGGGCGCCCTTCAACTCATGACCATCAACGGCAAGGACGCTGGCACGTCTGCGACTCAGCTTCTCTCGGTGGTCAAGGTCCTGGCCCGCGAGAACTCCGACGCCTCAAAGACGCTCAAGAAGATGGGTGTAGAGACCGGGGTGGCGGCCATCAAAGCGAAGGGCCTGGCCGGTGTGCTTGCGGACGTCCAGAGGGTCACGGGCGGGCAATCTGAGGCCATCACCGCCCTGTCAAATGACTTTGAGGCCACGCGGGGTATGTTGGCCCTCTTGGGCGACAACTTCGAGAGCCTCACAGGCCACATTGACGAGCAGGCAAACAGCGCAGGCTCGACGGCGATTGCCTACGAGAAGATGGCGAACACCACAGCCTTCGCCGCGCAGCGCTTCGAGTCGCTGAAAAACGACGTCTTAATTGACCTCGGGGACAAGGTACTGCCGCACGTCAACGACCTGCTAGAGCGTCTGTCAGTGGCCCTGCGAGAGCACGGTGACGACATGGCCGAGGCTCTCGGGCAGGCCATGGACGCGCTCGCAAGCGTCGGTGACTTCCTACTGAGGCACGGCGGGAAAATCGCCACCGTGCTCGGGTCAATCTTCGCCGTGAAGACGGTTACGGCCTTCTCTGGGGCAGTGGGCGCCGCTCTCAAAGAGGTGCAACGCTTCGAGGTCGAGGCTACCGGCCGGTTTGGCCGGGTCGGGGGCAAGCTGGCCAGCGCGCTCAAGAGCGCCCCGGTTATCGGGGCCATCGCCGGGGCCGGGTTGGTGCTGGCGGACGCGCTTGTTGAAGCGTTCACGGAGGAGGCCCGCGAAAAGATGGCCAAAGCGCAAGCCGAGCTTGCGGCGCAGACAGCGCGGGCGGCCGAGTTTGCCCGCGCTCGCGGGTTCAAAACGACCGGCGATATGATGGCTTTCCAGGGGCAAATCGACAGCGGCATCAGGACGGGGCACGGCAAGGGCATCAAGACCGCGGCGGATAGGGCAGAGCGCCGCACCCCCGAGGAATGGGTGGCCTTCTTCTCCTCGCAGGTCAAAGACGAGGGCATGAAGGGCCGGGATGCGGCCAGGGAGGCAGTTAAGCGGGCCCAAAAAGAGGTCGAAAAAGACGCGGCGGCGCGGAGGGCGAGCGCCGCCGAAATGGAGAGACAATCCCGCGAGATTGTCGGCCGCTATCGTGGCCGAACCCACACGATGCGGGACACGGAGCGGGGGCGGAAAGACGACAAGCGTGCGCGAGCGTTGAGCGAGTCCGCCACAGGGTTGAGGGCGGCGGCCGACGCGCTCCTTGAAGCCTTCGGTGACGCATCAATCGCCAGCGAGCGGGCTACTGGGCGCCCGTCTCGCCGGGTCAAAGTTAGGCTGCCGACCGGCCCGAGCGACCAATCCAAGCTGGACGCGGCCCAGGCCCGCAGGCTCGAAGACCTCGCCATCGCCGCCATCTCCGACCCGCTGGAAAGGGCTCTCGCCACGATCAACGCCAAGGCGTCCCGGGCTGCAAGCGAGGCCAGGAAAGAGGGCCTTGACCCTTCGAGCATCTTTAAGACTCGCGACGCCGAGGCGGCGGCGGCCTTCGGGGCTGCGGCGGGTCGCAGCATGGACGAGCAAGCCAGAGCCGAAGAGGTCGCACAGCGCGCGCGCATGGACCTGGCCGAGCGGCTCAGGGTGGACGAGACGGAGAGAGCGCTCGCGGCCCTCGACGCAAAGCACGCCGCAGAGCTTGAACGGTACAGGTCGCAGGGCTTGGCGGTTAATGGGTTGGTGGCCCTACAGGCGGACGAGCGCGCCGCAATCCTCAGTGATGCAGCGCAGGCCGCAGCGGACGCCGAGGCCGAGCAGTTCAGGCGGACGGCGTCGAACGTCGAGACGATGGCCGTGTCTCTCGCCGAGTTGTCTGAGGCCGTCGGGGCCTCCTCGTCCGTCGTTGGCGCCTTCGAGGCTCTCGGGTTGTCGGCCTCGGTCGCTTTTCACGGGGCCCAGGTGTTTAGCGAGGGTGCGAAGGCTGCCACCGCATACGCGGCGGGGCTTGTCCCCGTTGGGCTCGCCCATACCGCCGCAGCCACATCGCACGCGGCAGCGGGGGCCAAGAGTGCCGCCGCCCTCGGTCAACTTGCAGGGCTTGGCGCTGGTGGCGCGACGTCCTCGGGGGTCGGCGGGGGACGGCTTACCCAGCCCGCGACCCCGTCCCGTGCGAACTCGGCCAGGATGACCGAGCGCAGGCAGTCGCCAGGCATCCAAATCGGTGAAATCAGCCTTGGCCGTATGGTCTACGTCGACGGGGCAGACGGCCGGAAGAGACTAGCCGAGGACATCGCCCGCGACGTGGTGCGCGCGGTCAACACCAACGCCGGGCGGCCGGGCGGGGCCCGCTTCGGCTCGCACTCGATGAGGTAACAGGATGCCCAACCCACAGACACGGATGCACACGCCAGCGCTTGCGGCCCCCGTTGACGTCACGCCCTGGCGCGGCGAGCAGGTCTTAACCCTCGACGGTGTAGCAATCAGCGTCGGCCCCTCGATGGGGCTCTATTGGGACGCCCCCGCGTTCCTCCATGGGTACGGGTCAAGAGTCGGTCAGACGTTGTCGGCCCTTGCTACCGCTGAATGGCAGGCGCAGGGCGGGGCCGGTGAAATCCTATTCACAATCGGGAGCGATGACCGGGTGGTCATCACGAGCACCGTCACCCCCCTCGCAATCGAACCGAGCGCGGACAATGAGGCCCTCGGCTTCCCGTCGGCGGGGGTGCCCGACTACCTCAATGTCCACACCGC
>CAYFGZ010000173.1:0-5803 GCA_964342575.1 uncultured Nisaea sp.
GAAAATAAATTTAATTATGAAATAAAATTTATAGGTGATCCCGCTCTTATAGTGCCAGAGTATAAGATAGAATTACTTAATAAAAATAAAAAAACAGTTAATAAAATTGAAAATATTAATAAGATTGACAATTTGAGATTAGATTTAAAAAAAAAAACAACAAAAGTAGTAAAATTAACCGAAGAGAAAAAAGTTTAATAAATTTCAAGCCATACCTAATTAAATAGCCTAATCTTATATATATATAATAACAATTAACAGAAAGTATTAAACAAGCTTAAAAGGATCCTTTAAACGCTAATTTTCAGCCGAATATTACTAAAAAACTATATACAATAAGACTAAATAACATATAGAATAATAGAAAGTATTTATTTTATTAATATTATCTAAAAATATATCTTTGAAGGGTTATTGCCCCGCTTATAATCCAAATAAGAACTACTAACTAAAAGAGGCTTTCTAAAGAATTACCCCCCCTAAGCGGATGGGCTACACATCGTCTATCCAGACACCATTCCCCATAAAATGTAAAAAGTAACTCCCAAAAGAATTTGGAAAAGAACTACGAGTGTATTTATATTAGGATTATGGAAAACGACACTTTAGCCACTAAAAGGGGGGAGGCTAAGGTAAAGAAGAGATCCAGCTCATATTATCGTTATAAGAAGATAGAAAAGGCAATTAATAAGGCTTCAGATAATGGTAGGTGTTGGTGGATTAAGCGTTACCTACAGAATACTATTAAATACTAATGTCCGATTTACTTAAAAGACCTGATGTTTTAAAAGCTATTGAGCTATATGCTTTAAAGCCTGATATTACTGCCTCTGAGGTAGCTAAGGATATTGGTGTATCTACGTCTCTTATATATATTTGGCGAAAAAACCCTAAATTTGTCGATGCTATATACGAAAGGTATATGGTAGAGTTTGGGGGAGAACTGCCTGCGGTTTTACAAGCCATGATACGAGAAGCTAAAGCTGGCAATGTGCAGGCAGGTCGCCTGATTTTAGAACATAGTGGTAAATTAGTTAAGAATGTTAATGTTACTATTGATAGTCCTTATGAGAAGTTTTTGAAGTCAGAAAGAGCAGAATTTGAAGTAGTAGATGCCGAAGTTGGGGAGATAGTCGATTCAATTCCAGATATAGAAGTGGATTTACCTGCCAGAAATACTGAAAGTCAACGCAGTAGAGTAATAAAAGAAAAGAAAAAGATAAAAAAACGAATAAAAAGCGTTGCAGACAAACAGAAATATAACGCCAAGAAAAGAGAATGGTATAAATGGAAAGTAAGAGCCGATAAAGTAGGCGTTGAACCCTTACCTGCAAGAAGACCTACTCCTGCACAAAGAAAGTCTTGGAGAGAGGAAATAATTAGGAGAGAGAATGAAAAAGACCAAAAAGAAGACAAATAGCGATAGAGATGCGGGTATTGTGTGGTGTATGAAAGAAATACACCTTATTAAGATATGTTTAAAGGCTTTACAGAAACAAATTAAGGAATTAGGCGATAGCCATAAAGAAAAGACCACCTGATCCAATCTCTTTGCATATTTTATTATAAACTTCTTCAGTAATAGGAACAACTATATCTTCATCTTGCCATTGTTCTGAGTGTTCAGGCTTTCTTTTTTTGAGCATAGACTGTATTTCTTCAAACAAGATTTCCAATTCATTCAGTCTTGCATTGGATTCTTTTATTGATTTAAGCAATTCTAACAACATTTCTTTTTCCATATTGCTCCTTGTTATCTTACAAATGTTTTTTTGAAATAGGTTCCTTTGAGAGCCTCTCTAACTTTCTTCATTAAAATTACAACATTTTTGTTGCCAAAATACTCCTTAGATGTTGTTTTGTTTAGTATTTTATTAGTATCTCCTATAAAGTCTCTTGCAGGTATTTTTCTGTTATTCCAATCTCTTAAAGTACCATCTGCATGAGATTTTGCGTAATCAACAGCTTTAATTACCCTCTCTTTCTTGTCATAGTTAATACTCCTGACAAGTCTTCCTGTGTCATACAGAGGCTTTGTTCCCCCTATAGAAGGGTTTGTCTTCCTTGCTTTCCTTGCAGCTTTTGTAGCGGTAGCTAAAGAAGGCTTTACTTTTCCATCCTTAATGAATTGTTGATAGGCTTTGGCTGCACTTTCTCCTTCGGCTTGTGCGTGCTTACTCTCAAAGTCCTTACTATTAATATACTTAGATAACTTGTGAAAGTCAAAGTTCATGTGCATTTTTGTTAGAATTTTCATTATTCTTCTATATCTTGGTTTTTATCTTTATTTTCGGCAACTAACTTCTCTGCTTCCTTCAAAGATAGGTCATCATTGTACTCAACCATAAGCTTTTCTCTTGTGATAAGGTTGTGTTGAAGCCTGTGATTATCCCAAAGTATCTGATCTTGCATTGTTTTTGGATATTCTGGCTCATTGAAGTCTAATTTTAGAGCTTCGGGAAGTCTAATGTTATTGTATGAAGCGATTTCTCTTTCTACATGATAGAGTTCATGCTCATACATCTTCCAAAGCTCAATATCGTCTTGATAATCCTCAAATCTCTCTAAATCTTTGATTTTTAAGGCAATTCCACTTGGAACTTCACCACCATCTTGGGCAAATTGTACATATAAGTGGTTATTTTGAGCAACTAAGTCAACTTGGAACTTAACTGTCTCTATTACTGACTGTAAATCAGCGTCAGGCGATACAATATCAAATACTGAGCCTTCTGGAAGGTCTAATATAGTATCTGAACCTGCTCTTTCTAATCTTTTATCGGCTTGAAGTCCAGTTACATAAGGTTGCCCAAACATCTGAAATCTCAATCCCAACTGAAGCTCAGTCATTGTTATATTTACGTGCTCATTACAAGAAACTATATCATCTGCCCCATCTACAAAGAAAGAATCTAATTGATTTTCTCTGTGAGTAAACACAAATGGAAGAACTCCGTATCCATGCTCATATTCTTCTATTATATTACCATCTTCGTCATATAAAGCATACATTCCCTTATCCCAATAAGCATATTGCAGTTTTTCTGTATAAGAAACATCATCTACGTTCATTAAAATAGGATAAGTGATGGCTTCTGGCTTAAAAGGGTTATTTCCAAGATGAACATCAAAATAATAAATAGGTCTATAGTCAAAATGAGGCATATCGTCATCTATAAACACAACTTGAGTAGCAACTGTGCCAATCAGGCGTGTCATTCTCTCAATATGCTTCATCCTTGAGTCTTTCATTACAGTTAAGTTAGAATAAGCGTTATTTACATTTCTATTTGCCCCTACTGTATATATTCGGCTCATTTTATTAATAAATCGTTTAGTAAAATTAGCTTCATAACAAGGAATCTCCCTAAATGCGTCTGCATCAAAGTATTGAGATATGTAATTAGCAGTATTAGAGCCACAATAGTAGTCTATGAGCTTTCTTACATGATTTCTCCTTGCTTGTGCTTGTTGTTGTTTAAATTCTTTTATTGAATCCTGTATTATTTGTTCGACTGTCATCTTTTCCTCACTATTAGTTCTTGCTGTTTAATTGGGAACCTATTTATAAAAAAATATCTTACCATATCGCATCCATGATCATGAAAACCATCTTTTAGTGGTTCTGCCTTTAAATCTTTCCCTTCTGTGTGTTCTGGATAACGATAATTCTCTAAATCTTCTGCTATTCCTTGACATTTGTTGTCTATATGTACATAACGCTTACCCATAGCGTTTTCTATAAAACCTCTAACGTGGCTAATCCCAGAGGCTATATTTCTTGAAACTTTATCTCTTATAGTTTGTATTTGGATTCCGTTTTGTCTAAAAATCTCTATATCCCCCATCCCTGACTGTCCTTGAGCCTGTTTACCAGCTGGGTCACCATAGTACGCCCTAACATGATAAGGTTTCGATTTAATAAGACGTATAAGCTCGTCTGTTTTAATATTTGTCTCATGTATAATTTCATCAATTATATTTATGTGCCATTCTCCATTAATCATCTGTGTTTGGAACCAACCTACCGCTGGCATCCTATATCCAAAGTCAATACTACAAAAAGTAGGATAGTTTGGGTTGTGTGGGAAATACCCTACATCTAAATTACGGTCAAATGGATATACTTGCCCAGCAAATGTTGTGAATTTAGCCCCATACTCTTGGTCAAACGATTCTGAAGACATATTCCTTTTTCTTTCAACTATAAACTCATCGCTTTGACCTTCAGGAAAAGCAAACTCATTATCCCATGAAGGTGCTTGGTGAGATTCCCATAAATTGTCTTTCTGACCAAGTAAGTATAAATCATATACCCAATTAAAGCCTTCAGGTGTAGTTATAAATATTGCCTTACCCTTTCTGTCTGATAAAGTAGGAGATAAATACATATCCCATATCTTTCTTTTTACTTTTGCAGCCTCATCAATAATCAACAGATCTAAACCTTCACCTACTAATGAATCAGGATTGTCTGCTGACTTACCTTCAACTACTGTATTCCATTTGAACTTTATATATCTTTCTTTTTCAGAAGCCCGTTCAATATCATTCGGCTTCCCCACTACCATCTTCTTCCAAATTTCTCTGAACATTAAGTCAGCCTTGTCATAAGATAAGCCGACACACCATATTCTTTTATTCGGCTGAGATGCTAAGAAAGTAGCTTCCATAGCAGAACAAGTTGTTTTTCCAAATCTTCTGCCACATACCATAACAAAGAATCTTGCTGTCTTTTTTGATGGAAAATGCAATTTCTTTTGACCTTTATGAGGAGTATATCCCATATAATCAAACCAAGATTGCTTAAATTTTGTTTCTTGTTTTAAATTATTTTCCATTAAATGTTGCAATGAACAACTGCTATAATCTAACTTATGGCAGTAAATAAATACAAGATATAGTATTTTTATTTTTTAAAACACAAGATAGGAGGGCAGTATGTCCGAAGAAACAAAAAGCGTAGCAAGCGAAACAGTAAGTGAGCAACCTACCCAAGAATCACAAACAGAATCGACCGATGTTGGTGCATTAATAGCAGAAAGCAAAAAGTATAGAAAAAGGTCGCAGGATGCAGAAGCTGAATTAGAGAAAATAAAAAAGTCTGTTGCAAAAGAAAAAGAGGCAAAGCTTAAAGCAAAGGAAGAATATAAAACCTTATATGAAGAGGCTTCTTCTAAGATTGATAGCTTAACCGCTACTGCTGAAAAATGGACTAAATACGAAGAAACAAGACGTGCTTCTTTATTAGAAAAACATCCTGAAGAAGATAGAGAGTCTTTGGCAACCCTGCCTTTAGACACTCTTGAATTTGTTACTAATAAAATTAACGGTGCTAAAGCCAATGCTCCAGAAGTTGCTGGTAGGACTAAAAAAGTGGTTTCTAATAAGTCTTATTCAGAAATGACTGACGCAGAAAAAAGAGAATGGCATAATAACGCAATCTCTGGCATTAACACATAAATCTTTTAGGAGAAAAAAATGTTTAATATAAGTAAAAATGGAGAAGGAGTATTTAACTACAATAATCCTTTTCACATAACAAATGAAGTGCAATTTGCACTTACAGATCCATTAGGGTCAAACATATTGATTGGTGGTGTTGGCGGTAGCTCTACTTTAGGTGCTGATGCAGACACTATTGGTGACCAATTTGTTCCAGAGGTTTGGGGGCAAGCTGTTTTAGATTCTTTTAATAAAAACACAGTTATGTCTAAACTTGGAACAGACCTGTCTGCACTGGCAGCGGGTGGTGGCGATAAAATTAATTTGCCGCACGTTGGTACTCCAATCGTTAAACCTG
>CAYFGZ010000174.1:0-5786 GCA_964342575.1 uncultured Nisaea sp.
CCAGGCGTCAAACCCGCCGACGATCTCCGCGATGCGGTCACGCACCGGCAGCAGTTGCGTGGCTTCCCGCCGATATATTATCGACCGGCGGTGCTGGGTGAGGGCGAGCCCGAGCATCAAATCGGATTTTCCACCCCCTGCCGCACCACCATATCCCAGAATGTCAGCCTCAGAGTCTGCGGCCAACCGTTGAGGTAGCGCGATGGGGGCCCATACCTCAGTGAGTAACAGGCTGTCGATCTTCGCCAGGCTCTTCGAGTCCAAGGATTCGAGATAGGCGCGCAAGTCTTTCTTCGTTTGAAAGCTCGTGCGTGACGGTGTGCTCATTGTGTTTCACGTCCCTCCAGCTCTCGCGCTGGCGGTTCTTCAGCCAGAAAATGGCCGCCGTCGTGTCGGGCGGGTGTTGTTTCTCAACCGTGCGCTCATTGCCCGCTGCATCTCGGGTGGTTTCCTGGGTCTTCCAGCCAATGGCTTTGTTGTATAGAGAATCGGCTACCTTAGCGTCAGCCTCATCTCGACCCCTTTTTAGGGCCTCCGAAAACTCGGGATAGTCCAACTTCCACTTGCTGATGGTGGACTCTGCTACCTCAAAAAAGTTGCTCAGACGCTCATCAGTCGCGCCCAGCAAGCAAAGTTTGAATGCTTGCTCGGCAAATGCGTCCTGATACTTGGAAGGTCTACCCATATTCCCGCTCCCGTGGCCCAAGCTGCATGCCCCGGCCGCGTGTCAATGCCGCGCGATACGCCATGAATCGCTGCGGTGGCGTTTCGGCCATCAGCTTGCGATCCCACGCCGCGATCAGCGCATCCCATTGCACGCGATCAAACCCAGCCGCCTTAGCGTGATGCGCCAGGCGCTTGACCTCATACACCGCCTGGTCGGGCTGCCCCGCCACGATGTGGTCACGCATGGCGTCCATCGACGGACGAAACGGGTGCCCGGGGCTGAACGTCTTCACGACGTCGAAATCCACCCCGTCAAGCACAAGAACCAGATTCTCAGCCACGGATTTCCCAGTCCAGATCCGGTGAAGTCGCGCTTGCCAGGTTAACGCGCAACCGCGCGGGGGCTCCAAATTCCAGTTGACTGGCAATGTTTGCCGTCCAGCTTGCCCCGTTCACGTCCAGGGCCGTGCCGTCAGCCTGCTGCAATTGAATTTTCGCCGTGCCGCCACCCCAGGTGCCCGACACGGTTATCAGCGCCTTACCGTCACCGATGTTGGTCCAGTCGCCATTTCCGTTCGCTTCAAGCGTTCCAGTAGCCATAATTTCTCCTTGTCAATTCGTTCAAAGTGAGCAGTGGATGCCCTGGGCGGGAGCGTTCACTATCGCTCCCACGATGTCAGGGGTGATGCAATCTTCGGCAGCCGCCGTGGTAACCGACAGCGTGGTGACCGCGCTCTGGTTGGGCGTTGCCACTGAATCCTGCACAAACGCACACGCCTTATACGCCGTGGCCGGCGACAGGCCGGTGGCTGTCATCGTCGCCGCCGCGCCAGAGCTGACCGATGCGTGTGAAAACGGACCAGCCACGTAGCCCGTGCCACTGCCTGCGGCCACGTTGGCCGCGCTCGGACACGAGCCGGTGTAGATGCCCGTTCTATGTGTCAATGGTCCAGTGTCGTCCGTCGCAGTAGCGGTCACCGTAACCGTCGTGCTGGTCACGCTGGCGGCAGGAGCGCTCGTGTACGCAGGGGCAGTCGTGTCCCCCGCCTCGGCGAAAATGACCACGGTGCCGTATGCGGCGCTACCGCTATCGGTGGTGGTGAATGTCTCGCTTTGGGAGGCGGCGCTGCTCACCACCTCTGCGCTGACCCGCACCTCCGCCTGACTGTTTCCTCCGCTGCCGGGGCAGCTCGCCGCGTCGCCATCGTTGAAACTGGAGCTGCCAGAGATGGTTGGGCCTGTCGTGCGCCAGGAGTTGCAGTTGCTCGCCCTCCACCCGTAAATGACCAAGGCATTGGCAGTGCTGTTGGTGGCAGTCCCCGACGATTTGCTTGTCACGCTCCCACATCCCTCGGTTTCGCCTGATGCGTCAACGCTCGTCAAATCGAGGTCATTTTCGTGGTATTCCTGCATGACGCCCGACACCGAATGCACTACGTCGGACCCGTGCGCGGAATAAGTGAAGCTTGTTTCAGACCCATCTGAAACTTTCCAGGCCACCCCACCGCCTGCACACCCGTTTCCGGGGTCATAGGTTTGGATCGCGGTGAATCCGGTGGGCAGCGTTTCAGAGCGGCTGGTCGAGCTATTTTCCCTAACAACCCAGTGAAACAACAACAGATGTCCACTGGTCGGTGTGCTCCAGCCCTGGCCGGAGCCGATGGTTATAGTTTGGGTGGAACTACCCGCATACGCCGTCTGGACCGGCGTCGCGTTGATCGCCGCCTGCGCGGGCAGGGCCAGCGTCAGCACTCCCAGCAAAATCAGTTTTTTCATCTTGTGCATTTACTCGTTGGGCATTCCGTATGGGTGAGGGCGGCGTTGGGGCCTCTGAGAAATGGGAGAACGCCAGTTTTCCAGGCCTGTTTTTCGGCGTCGCCGTGCCGGTTGTTGGACGCAAATGTTTCGACCCAAAACAGGTGACTACATCCCATGAATTGGTTGCAGAAATCCACGAACACACGTGGCAAGTACCCGGAACCCTGGCCCACCCAGTGGCCCTGGCCTAGCTGATCTCCCGCGACCCTGAAGATGCTCGGGACAATGCCCTTGGGCGCTCTGGCAATGGCGTCAAACGCTTTGATTGGGTGGCGCGTGATCGCCGGATCTTCGATCCCGTCGGGGCAGGCCAGGTCTTGAGGGCCGCTGCCCCAGGGTTGATTGACACACAGTGCTGGTAGGTCCGTATTGCCCAGCCCGATGCCGTGGTGGTGCGCCCAGGCGACCACATCATCGTAATCCTCTCGTGTCCCCAACTTGTAGCTGATGTTGAAAATTACCGACGTTCGCTTGAAATAACGTTTCACGGCCAGGGCCAGGTCTTTGAACGCCTCACGGTGGCCTGCCTGAGTGAATCCAGGGTGCAAGCCCGAACCCGCGCCCCCTGTGGCCGTTTCGACATTAATGATCACGGCTTCCAGGGCGCCGTGGGAGTCCAGCCTAGAGGCCATTGCTTTCCAGAACGCTTTCAACTCGTTTCGCACGTTTTCGTTGGTCAGCACCAGCCCGTGAGCGGGCCGGTAGGTTCGGTCACAAATGTACTGGCCGGGATATTTGTCCCAAAGCCATTCTGGATAGACGTAAAACCTAGTGGGACGAACCTCGTTTTCACCCTGAAACGTCGTCGGGTCTAATACCGGGCAGTCGAGGTCGCCGCCGCCGCCATGCTTTTGGTTGTGGAACCAAAAAATGTAGCTTTTTTGCATGGCAGCGAGGAAATCAAGGTCTTGCTCGATTTCGTTGAGGGCGTGGTCCCACTGATCGTCCTCGGGCTCCAACTGGCCCCAGTAGGTGACAAACGCCGCCCCGGTGATTGCCGCATCGTCACGAAATTGATTCCACCAACCCTGTCGCCGCTGCTGATGGGCCTCATCAAAGAAAACCATCCCATCCCCGCCCTTCGTTGCAGTGCCCAGGCCGTGGGTGTAGACGTAGTGGCCGGGATTCCACTTTACCGGTTGGGGTTCAGGTTGCGGTTGGGGTTCAGGCTGGGGCAGCGGTTGCGGTTGCGCGGGGGGCGCCTCCACACGGGGCGGGGCCGGGTCTGGTCGCCAGCGGTCATCTTTTGCACACGCGCCGATGAGTAAACAAACCGCAAGCAGCAGCGCCCTCACAGTTGCTCCACGGTGGTTTCGGCCTCCGCCAGCAACTCCGCGCGCTGCGCGTCAGTCAGTTCACCATCTTCATTGGCCGCACGCATCTCCACCAAGCGGCGCACATTGATGTTGACCGACACGGCCAAGCCCACGACCAGCTCCAGCAGACGCAGAACGGCAACGGCAGTCATGGCTCACCTCGGGCACGCACGAACCGCTGCACGGCAGCGATGATCGCGTCAGCCTTTGCCAGCCATCCTGTCGCGTCGCGGCTGTGGCGCAGTGCCTCATCTGCTGCACGAACCGCTGCCACGGCGTCACCCAACTCAACTTTAATCTTTTGCTTGTCCGCCGTGCTGATCCATGAATCCGGGGTGCAGGGTCCATCAGGGACGGTGTTCCCGCATTCCTCTTTGACCGCCATCGCAATCGTCGTGATCGCCAGGCTCGCGCCCCCAATGGCATTACTGGCCGGCACGCTTTGGCACGCGACGAGCAGCGCCGTTGCCACAATGAGCAACCGCTTCATGGTGACTCGCGCCGAAACAACGCGTAGAGGCCAATCGCCGCGGCGACAAATTCAAGAACGGCCGCCTCTTGCTCATGGCTGACTTCGAGCCCGAAAGCCCGCATTAGTGGAAACATGGCGCTGATCGCAACCAGGACCACGCCATATTGCGTTGAGCGTTCTGTTAATTTGGGCATTAGTGGCTCCACAGTAAATGCGCAAGAAATGCGCCGGGTGCGGCAATTGCGCAGTACACCAGCGCGTAGAGCACGACCAACTTCAGTTTTCTGGTCAACGCGCGCTCGCGCCAGGCAGTTGCAAAATTCGCCGCGGCGATACGGGCGTGTCGGCTGGCGTTTTCAAAAGCATGATTCATCGATAGCGCCTGCAAAATTCTTTAATGCTGATGCCGGCCGGATAAACACTCGCGCGCCCGGGATGGGTTAGCTCAATGCGCCGGTAGTGGGCCTCGCAGGCGCGTTGCCGCTCCAGCCGCGCCTGCATTTCGAGCGTGCGCACATCGGGCGGAGGCGGCTGCAGGTGCCCGGGGTCAGCGCACGCCGTCATCAACACGGCGAGGCTGATGCTCGACATGCAAATGCGTCGCTTCCAGCACAACATCGAAATCGCGCCCAAGCGCATCGGAAATCGCGCGGACCATTTCTCGCAGGTGCGCTTGTGCAACATGACGGGTCCGCAAATCAATCGCCGCGCCCGCGTAGTGCAGGCTGGTTTCGCCGTGTCGGCCCTCCAGACCAGAGGTGAGCACCGTCGCATACCCAAAGTCGGCATACACCCGCTCACAGACAATCAGCGCCAGCACAATGGCAGGCGTTAGATGGTTGGCATTCACGCCAGGCTTGATAGACAGCAAAATTTCAGCCCTTGCGAGGTCGCTCTCGCCCCAGTCTTTGAAATGTTTTTCAGGCGTGTGGGGCCGTGGCCTGCGTCGGGCAGAAAAAAATCAATCCACTGTGCGCTCAATGGTGCGTAAACGGGCGTCCAAATCTTGAAATGTCTGGTCGTGCGCATTCAGGCGTGCTGTTGAGTGGTCCAAATCCTTTTGAATCAGCTCAGCCAGATGGGCGATGTCGGCGCGAATGAGGTTCGTGGCCGTATCAACCTCTCGCTGCGCGGCCTGTTCCGCTTTTTCCTCGGCCCACAGGCCCACGCCTACGGGCACCGCAAGCGCGACCCAGGTGCCAAACACGCCTAGCGCCCAAATGCCAATTTTGCCATTCACGGGTGCCCCCAAAACCAAAAAACCCGCGGATGCGGGTTCAAAAAAACGGTTTAATTGTTGCGTCGAAGATGAGCCACTAAAAAACCCAGCCTAGATCTATGTCGCAAAACTCAATCTAGGCCGGGTCCATTGAATCCGCCCGAGCGCTCTTTTATGTGCGGACCACAAATGCAAGGCGCAGGACGCCGCCACAAATTATACCGCGTTTGCGAGAACGCACAAGGTGCGTGGGCTGCAGGGTGGGGCCACAATGGGCAAGTTGCTTACGGGTGTG
>CAYFGZ010000175.1:0-5773 GCA_964342575.1 uncultured Nisaea sp.
CACGACCACAACCACGACCACAACCACGACCACGACCACAATCAAGAAAAATTGGCTGTGGACGAAGCATTATCAGATGAGGATAAGACGGAGTATCGCAAAATAGCAGAGCGTCGGGTGCGCCTAGGGTTACTCCTTCAAGAAGTTGGACGATTGAATAATATAGAAGTTTCCGACGAAGAAGTTCAACGCGCATTATTGCAAGAAGTGTCGCGATATCCGGGACAAGAGCAACAAATTATGGAATTATACCAAAAAAACCCACAGGCGATGGCTGGAATTAGAGCGCCGTTATATGAAGACAAGATTGTAGATTTTATTACGGAAATGGCTACTGTATCCGAAAAGCTGGTTACCCCAGAAGAGTTACTAAGTGAGCCAGAACCTGCCGAGAGTGATGAACCCAAGAAAACCTCTAAGAAAAAAGCACCGGACAAAAAGCCCGCGAAAAAGTCTAGAAAAAAGAAAAGCGGACCTTGAGTGGATTGGACCGGAAATTGCATGCTGTTTACGTGTTTAATTCTCAATGAGAAATAGAGAGCTGTTATGGATCCTGTAAAAACGTACATGAGTAGCTTGATTCCGATGGTAGTAGAGCAGACCAATCGAGGTGAACGGGCGTTTGATATATACTCGAGATTGCTTAAAGAACGGATTATTTTTGTAGTTGGCCCTATTGACGATGCCGTCTCTAGCGTTGTCTGTGCCCAGCTACTTTTTCTAGAGGCAGATAATCCATCGAAAGATATTTCAATGTATATTAACTCTCCAGGTGGTATGGTCACGTCTGGATTGGCCATGTATGATACTATGGAATACATTCGGCCAGACATATCGACCGTGTGTATCGGTCAAGCGGCGTCAATGGGATCGTTGTTACTAACTGCTGGAACTAAGGGAAAGAGGTATTCCTTGCCTAATTCCAAGGTAATGATTCACCAACCCTCGGGGGGATTCCAAGGACAGGCAACTGACATAGAGATTCACGCTAAAGAAATCTTGTCAACGAGGTCGAGACTAAATGAAATATACGTTAAGCATACTCAACAGAAATTAAATAAAATCGAGTCTGCTATGGATCGGGATAATTTTATGACACCTGACGAAGCTAAGGCTTTTGGGCTAATTGATGAGGTTGTAGAAAAAAGACCGGTGGAGGCTGAGGAAGACTCAGGTTAGGCCTTGGTTCGGCGATGAATAGCGTGGACTTTGATGGTTTTGAGGTAAAATCTCATGTGGAATTGAGAGTATGGTGTCGCATTTTGCATTGTGAAACTATTAAGCCTGAGACATAATCTGTAGGCAAACTATGAATATATGGACTTGATGATATGAATAAGTCGAACGGTGGTGGTAGCGGAGGAGTGGATTCTAAAAACACTCTGTATTGCTCTTTTTGCGGAAAGAGCCAGCATGAGGTGCGTAAACTAATAGCGGGTCCCACAGTTTTTATATGTGACGAGTGTGTAGAGTTATGTATGGATATAATTAGGGAAGAAAATAAAACTACCCTAGTTAAAGATAGGGACGGAGTTCCCACGCCCCAGGTGATATATGAAGTTTTAAACGATTATGTGATTGGTCAGTCTCAGGCAAAGCGGATTCTTTCAGTGGCCGTCCATAATCATTATAAGAGATTAGCGCACGATGAAAAGTCTGGTGACGTGGAGTTGGCAAAATCCAACATTTTGTTGATCGGTCCGACTGGCTGTGGAAAGACGCTTTTGGCGCAGACTTTAGCAAGAATAATAGACGTGCCATTCACGATGGCCGATGCCACAACTCTGACCGAAGCTGGATACGTGGGTGAAGACGTTGAGAATATTATCCTCAAGTTATTGCAGGCGGCAGATTATAATGTTGAAAGGGCTCAAAGGGGGATTGTGTATATAGATGAGGTGGATAAAATAAGCCGAAAATCTGATAATCCGTCAATTACTAGGGATGTTTCGGGAGAGGGAGTGCAGCAAGCACTCTTGAAAATAATGGAAGGAACAGTTGCTAGTGTGCCACCCCAAGGTGGAAGGAAGCATCCACAGCAGGAATTTTTGCAAGTCGATACAACCAACATCCTCTTTATTTGCGGCGGGGCGTTTGCAGGCCTTGAGCAGATTATAACTAACCGTAGCAAAGGATCCTCTATAGGTTTTAACGCAGAAGTCAGTTCTCCAGATGACAGGCGTACTGGAGACATTCTAAAAGAAGTCGAACCAGAAGATCTACTTAAGTTTGGGCTTATTCCCGAATTTGTGGGAAGGTTGCCTGTACTGGCAACGTTGGAGGATCTGGATGAGGATGCTTTAGTTGATATTCTTAGCACGCCTAAGAATGCGCTCATTAAGCAGTATCAGAGCCTTTTTGAGATGGAAAGCGTGAAACTGGAGTTTCGCGAAGAGGCGTTAAGAAGCATTGCGGTAAAAGCGATAGAGCGGAAAACTGGAGCACGAGGATTGAGGTCTATTTTGGAGACTATACTACTCGATTCTATGTTCGAGCTGCCGGACATGAGTGACGTAGAAGAGATAATCATTAATTCAGAGGTTGTAGAAAATGGAACCAAGCCGATCTCTGTACACGCCGAACGGCGGGAAGATATGGAGACTAGCGCCTAGTCAAAGAACAAAAGCGAAAAAGATTTTGTTTTCTAACCCTTGATTTTTTTCTATTCGACGCCAACTATTGGATGGGAGGTATTCTTTTTTTTGCCTCTTTTAGTTGAAGCTAGCCGGAGAGGTTTATATTGTTATGAATAATGAATGTGTGGCATATCCTGTTCTACCTCTCCGAGATATAGTTGTTTTCCCGCATATGATTGTACCGCTTTTCGTTGGACGTGAGAAATCAATTAAAGCTCTTGAAGACGTAATGAATGACGATAAGCAGATACTGCTTACTACTCAAAAAAATGCGGCTGATGATGATCCGAAAAAAGATGATGTTTTTTCAGTAGGGACGATTGGCACAGTTTTGCAGCTGTTAAAATTGCCTGACGGGACGGTCAAAGTTCTGGTGGAAGGTTCTCACCGAGCACGTATAACGAGTTTTACTGATAATGAGGAATTTTTTGAAGCGTTTGCTGACAAAATAGAGGAAAACCAAGGCGAAGAACAGGAACAAGAAGCCCTTTGCCGAGCAACAGTCACACAGTTCGAACAATATATAAAGTTAAATAAAAAAATACCCCCGGAAGTTCTGGTGTCTGTAAACCAAATTGATGATGCAGGGAAGTTGGCTGATACTATAGCATCTCATGTAGCTGTAAAAATTTCGGAGAAGCAGGAGCTATTGGAACTCGATAATATAATGGCTCGATTGGAGAAAGTTTTTAGTCATATGGAGGGCGAGATAGGTGTTCTCCAGGTTGAAAAACGTATACGCAATCGCGTTAAACGCCAGATGGAAAAGACTCAGCGCGAATACTATCTAAATGAGCAAATGAAGGCGATTCAAAAAGAGCTCGGAGATGGCGAAGATGGAAGTGACGAGCTTGGTGAGTTAGCTGAAAAAATTGCGAAGACAAAATTTAGTAAAGAAGCACAGGAAAAGGCAAACGGTGAGCTTAAAAAGCTTAGAAATATGAGCCAAATGTCGGCTGAAGCTACGGTTGTTAGAAATTATTTAGATTGGATGTTGGGTATCCCTTGGAAAAAAAGGTCTAAGGTTAAGAAAGATCTCAGCCTAGCACAGAGCATATTAGATCGGGACCACCATGGACTCGAAAAAGTAAAAGAGAGAATTTTGGAGTATCTGGCTGTTCAACTTCGAACGGGGAAAGTTAAAGGACCCATATTGTGTTTAGTTGGCCCGCCTGGTGTTGGAAAAACATCTCTTGGAAAATCTATGGCGGAGGCGACAGGGCGAAATTTTGTTCGCATGTCTTTAGGAGGTGTCCGGGACGAGGCGGAAATTAGGGGGCATAGGCGGACCTATATTGGTTCTTTGCCAGGAAAAATTATTCAGGGTATGAAAAAAGCTAAAGCTTCAAACCCTCTGTTTCTGTTAGATGAAATAGATAAATTAGGTAACGATTACCGTGGTGACCCTTCTTCAGCCTTGCTAGAGGTCTTGGATCCGGAACAGAATAATAGTTTTCAAGATCATTATTTAGAGGTTGACTATGATCTCTCTGATGTGATGTTCGTTACGACAGCCAATACTCTTAGGATGGCACAGCCTCTTTTAGACAGAATGGAAATAATTAGGCTCTCGGGTTACACGGAAGATGAAAAGGTGGCTATCGCCAATAAACACTTAATCGAAAAGCAGGTTGCTCAACATGGTTTGCGAGATGGGGAGTGGAGCATCAGCGAGGCAGCGCTAAGAAACTTGATTAGGTATTATACCAGAGAGGCTGGAGTCAGAAATTTGGAGAGAGAGATCGCGAATTTGGCCCGAAAAGCTGTCAAAGAGATCTTAATGAAAAAAGTCAGTAGCATAAAGATAACTCCAAGAAATCTAGAGAAATTTGCGGGCGTAAGAAAATTTAGGTATGGGGAAGCGGAAGAAAGAGACCTGGTTGGTGTTACGACAGGGTTGGCTTGGACAGAGGTAGGTGGCGAACTGTTATCAATAGAATCTGTTACGGTTCCAGGTAAAGGAAAAGTAACATCCACTGGTAAACTAGGGGATGTAATGCGGGAGTCTGTTCAAGCCGCGGAGAGTTTCGTGAAATCACGTGCTGCTTCCTTCGGTATTCGCGCGAAGGTTTTTGAAGGAAAAGATATTCATGTGCATGTTCCAGAGGGTGCCACTCCTAAGGATGGTCCTTCGGCAGGTGTTGCAATGGTTACTTCGATTGTATCCGTCTTGACTGGTATCCCAGTGAAACGCAGCGTGGCAATGACCGGAGAGATTACTCTGCGAGGGCGAGTGCTACCAATAGGGGGATTAAAGGAAAAGCTGCTAGCGGCTCTCCGTGGAGGATTGACGACAGTCTTGATACCAAAGGATAATGAGAAAGACCTAGCTGAAATTCCAGATAATGTTAAAAGGGGGCTTGAGATTGTGCCCGTAAGCGTTTTGGATGAAGTGATAGCGCATGCACTCACGGCACAACCCGTTCCCGTAAATCTAGAGGAAGAATCGGAAGAGCAGTCAATCGGAAAAACAGATGATGATTCGCGGGATGAGATAGTTAAACATTGAGCCGTTTGCTATAATCAAAGAATTTATCGAGCCAAAAATAAATAGAAATCCCTTACTTGGTCATTTTTTAGCAATATACGCCCCAAAACAGCAGAATTTTGGGTAACATTGATTGACGTAAGGGCGCATCGCGATTTAAACTAAGCTAGTTATTTCGATAGGTAAATAATACTTTTTATCGATAGTTGAGTTTGTTTTTTTTATGACACTGGGAAGGGGCATAGCGTGAATAAAAACGATTTAATTTCTAAAGTGGCGGATAGCTCAGGGCTATCTAAGGCTGACGCGGGCAGTGCTGTAGATTCTGTAATCGACTCCATAATTGGCGCTATGAAGTCTGGCGATGATGTTCGTTTAGTGGGGTTTGGAACATTCAGCGTGGCAAATCGTAAAGCCAGTGAAGGCAGAAACCCGCGTACAGGCGAAAAAATAATGATTCCTGCCTCCAAGCAGCCAAAATTTAAAGCGGGTAAGGGTTTGAAAGACGCCTTAAATTAATTTGAAAATTTTTCGTGGCGCTGGATGAACTTAGGTTGGTCCAGCGCTGGGTTTATTAAGTAATTATTATCGTTGGGGCGCTTAGCTCAGCTGGGAGAGCATCTCGTTTACACCGAGAGGGTCGGCGGTT
>CAYFGZ010000176.1:0-5765 GCA_964342575.1 uncultured Nisaea sp.
ATATCATCAGTTCCAATATTTTTTACACTATCTGCAACTGCCATATCTTACTCCTGTATTTTTTCCCATTCCTTATTGTCCTCATTCCATAAATAATTATGTCCATCTTCTGGAAAAGGTGTTGGTGGATTCCATTTAAAATTTTCTTTATCTAAAATCCAAGATGGATATGGTTGTGGAGAATAAAAAGCATTATTTTCTGCGTCATATGTATATCCTATTCCTGCATAATTGTCTTTAGTGGTTTCAATCCATTCTCCTGCACTTGAATCTACAAAGGTGTCAAAAAATTCTTCCTCTGCTACGATTACCTTTAATACCTTATTGTCTAAAACTTTTGCCCAATATCTCATTTTATATCCTATATAGCATACCTTATTATAACTACTCCAGAGCCTCCATCTCCACCAGTACCGATTGTAGAAGTTGGAGCAACTCCTCCACCTCCACCACCAGTATTAGCAGTTCCATCTGCTGCTGCTGTGGAATCTGAGTTGGACATTCCTCGTCCTCCTCCACCATTTCCACCAGCTCCAAATCCACCAGTTCCTTGTGTAGCTCCACCACCTCCACCAGCTCTATAAACTGCTGCTCCAGTAATGGAAGATGATTCGCCTACTCCACCAGCTCCACCTTGTTCAGTTCCTGATGAGCCACCACTTCCAGCTCCACCGACTGCTCCTTTTCCACCACCACCAGCAGCTCCTTTCCAAGCTCCAGAAGTTGTTGTTCCACCATTATTTCCTTGTCCAGCAGTACCAGTTCCAGCACTACCACCACCATCTCGTCTATTGCCACCACCAGAGCCACCATTACCACCATTAGCTCCACCACCAGCTCCACCACCACCACCTGTGGCAGTAGCTACTGTTCCAAAAACACTATTGCTACCATTAGCTCCAGCAGCATTACCATTAGCATCTCCTGCTCCACCACCACCAATTGTAATAGTGTGTGCTCCAATAGCAAGTGTGTGTCCTGTGGCAGATAAATAACCACCTGCTCCACCCCCACCTTGACCACCACCACCACCACCAGCAACAACTAGATAGTCAATACTAACAGTTGCTCCTACAGTCGTGAAAGTTCCAGATGCGTTAAATGTATGAATTTTGTAGCCACCAGCTTCGGTAATAGTTCCACCAGTTGCTTCAAATTGTGTTAATTTTTCGTGATTGTCAGATATTACTATCCAACCTTGTGTTGCATCAATATAAATTAATTTTACTGCTTGTCTATCTGCGTCTAAATAAGCGTCATTAGCAGCTCCTTTTATTTTTAATGAGTTTCTACCTAATGTAATATTGTTTGAAGAAAAAGTCCCAGCATAATCTACGATTCCAATAATATCGTTTGTACTAGGACTGGCAGGTAAAGTTACAGTAAAAGCTCCACCAGTAGTATTGCATGGATATCCTTTTCCTGATTCGGCAGTAAACCCAGTTGTTTTAACTGTTTGCCATTCAACTTCGCCTTCTAATTGTATTCCTTGTATTGGCATTAGACTTTCATTATGAATGGGTCGCTACTAGCAAATGTTACTGTAAAAGTTCCACCATCTGGTGTTGTAGGAAATCCACTCCCCTCACTCTGTATAAATAATAATGGACTTGTTGATGAATTAGCACTTGCTACATAAAGAACAACTGCATTGACTGGATTGCCAGATAAAGCAAACGATAGATTATCTGCATCTACTCGTCCTGAACTAACGGCTACATTGGCTAATGTTTGATTAGTTCCTTGCATTGCGACTTCAGGTATATCGCTTAACATTGTGTGTGCAGCTGAAAATATATAGCCCGAATTTGCATCAGCTGTTGTGTTAACTAATGCAATTTTTAAAGTAGCAGAACTTAAATCTGCACTACCTACTGCTATATATTGTCGTCCTGAATCGTATATATGTGCCATGTTTTTATTTTACCTTTAAAGTGTTTCAATAACAATCTCTCCATCATAATATGTCCTAAAATAAGGAGCATGAAAAGTTTGAAAAGGGTCTTGTTTGCCAACTATTCTAACTGAGTAATACGAGTTAGCGAAACTATCATCTTCTATAAATCTTAAATCTGTTCCCGTTTCAAACCACGAATTAACCTGTGCTCTTTTGCTTGAATTTACAAATGTCATAGGAATTCTAAATTGTCTATATGATGATGCAGGAGTTATATAGGTAAATAAACTTCCTCCTCTTGTTCTAATATCTTGTTTATTTAAATTGAGAGTAAATTGAAATCGGTAACCTGCTTCGTCTTGCAACTCTATGTAGCTACTGTTAGGAACACCTAGTAATATATTGCCCACTATCTAGCCTCCTCAAAAGTTAAGTTTGTTACTGAGCCTGCTTGTCCTAAAGTGTTTAAAGCTGGTAGTATTTTTGTTTGTGCTACACTAACCCAATATTCCATTGGTTTATCCATTAATGCTTGGTCTATGTTTGCATGAGGGAATATGCTCAAATTTTGTATTATCATAGGTCGACCACCAAGTTGGTCATTTGGTATTATGTCGCCAGCAGTCTTAGGTACAAACAACTCTGGTCCTTCTTCTCCTACCATTGATAATTGTCCAGCTCCTATTGGACCACCTGCTGCAAAACCAAAAACTTTAGGTCGTTTAAAACCCTTCAACTTTCCAGGGGCTTGTAGTATCTTCGGTATAGTTTTAAAGTCAAATCCAGCTGGAGCAGGACCACCTTCTCCTCCACCTCCAAACCATTTACCTAACATTTTCATAGGGTTAGCAAAGAATCCTGCAACTCCAGACCCTTTAAGCATAGTTGGACTTCCTATACCAAGAGAAGCCATTAATGTGTGCATTATTATCATCTGTATAATCATTTTCGCTATTGCTGCGATAACTTGTTTAGCTAAATCTTTCCAGATTTTAGTCATGCTTTCTTTTAGGCTTTCGCCTTCCATTATCATTCCTGCAACTGCGTCTCCAAACATTGTTGGAGCTTTTACTGCCATTGTTTCAACAAACAATTCATTAACAGCGTTCTTCATTTTATTTGATGAATCTACTATCTCAGCTGTAAATTTCTTATAGGCAGCGTCCATACCTTTTATTCTGTTTATTGCTGCATTTGCATCTTCATCTGATAATCCTACATTCTCTTTTGCCTCTAAATCCTCTGGAACATCTTGTCCCATTGCTGTTAGAGCCCCTCTCGCTAGTGTTTTTCGTAACTCCTCAGCTTTTTCTTTGGTCATATCAAACTGAAGTCCTAGCTTTCCAAATCTTTCTCTAGCTTTATCAGAATCTTCAGCTCCAATTCCTAAAAATTTACCTATTTGTTCAATTGCTTTTCCAATTCCTTTTGCTGCTTCTAGCAGTCCCGTGACTAACAATTTAACAGAATTGATTGTTAGTTCTATCATTTGTCTAACGCTTTTTAACATCATCATAAAGAATCTAAGTGCTACTGTTAAAACTTGAATGGTTTTGCCTAAGGCATGGAAAACAGAGTTTAATATCATTGCTCCTTCTTCTGTACCAAGGAAGACTTGTCCAAACTGTAAGAATCTAGTTTGTAAGATATTCATACCTTGGTTTATTGTCATAACCGTTAAAGCAAATTGCTGGTTGATATCGTCTTTTGCTCGTAAAATAGCTCTTAACATTAAGTCAGGTGTTAACTGTCCTTGTTCAGCTAAAGATTTTAAACTTTCAATAGGCTCTCCAGTTTCTTTTGCTAAGAGTCTAAGAATCCCTGGCAACACTTCAGATATAGACCTAAATTCATCACCAGCTAACTTACCAGCTTGCAGAGATTGGGAAAACTGCAACAGGGCAGAACGAGCTTCGTGAGCCGTTGCTCCTTGTATTGTTAACAATTTACTAAAGAGTTTAGTAGATTCCATAACTTGGCTTTGGCTAATGTTTAGATTTTTAGATGCCAGACTAATCCTAGAATACATAACAGCCATACCTTGAAATGGTTGTCTAGTTTGTATTGCAGCTTCAGATAAGTCATTAAAGACTTGTTTAACATCTCCCTTTTGGATTTGTTCGGGAGTCATTGTCACTCTAATTCTGTTATTGATTTCTTGTACGGCTTCGGCTACTGCCATTAACTTTTTGATAGCCATTACGCCTATATAGGCAGCTAACGCTTGTTTCGCAAAAGCCCAACTTTTTCCTAAGCTAAAGTTAGCTGTTATATTTTTCATAGTGGCACTAAACACTTGGTTTTGTGCAGCAGCAAACTGTTGTAAACCTGTTGAGCTTGCAGTAAACGGTTTAAATCCTTTTACTCTTGACGATGGAGATTCAAATTTTCCACTTTCACGAAAACCACCTCTTTGCATTCCTTTTGATGGGGTGAAAGAAGATTTTATGCCTTTTCCTAGTCTTTCATATTGTTTTGCTAGCCTAGAAACAGAACTTGCTTCTTGTTCTATTTTTTGTTTATTTTTGGTAGAACTTTTAGCTATTTTTTTGGAGTGAGTTTCAAACGCTTTTGTTGCTTTCTTTAAAGTTTTAGTATTTTTATCCAGCTCTTTTTGCAATGCAAGCAGAGTTTTTGTAACTTTCGTTAACCCTTGGACCATCTGTTGAAAGCCCAAGGACATTGTTATTCTAATATCACTTTGTGCTGGCATAATTACAGTTTAGTTTTCACTACTCCTTTTCGTTCTCTTTTACGAATTATACCATAGAGTTTGTTTATTTCATCAGGAGTTAGTTGTTGGACTTGTTCTTTAGACCAACCATACTGATAACCAAAATAATCAACGAGATGCAGGAGTGCTATGTCGTCTCTTGTAGATTCACCCCTAAAAAATGCGACACCACCTCGTTAAGGGTTGGGAAGTCTTCCATTGAACAATTATCTAAAATCCAATCAATAGTCATTCCTTCTTCTTGTTCTTGTGAGTCTATAACAACTCCAATGACTTTAATGATTGATTCAAAGGGAGCTTCTTCGCCTAATTTAGCAATGTTGCCTATGGTCTTTTCAAGTGTATGAATCTGACGCAAAGTTGCAGGGGTTGCAACTAATGTTTTGTCTTTAATCTTGAACTTCATGAGTTTCCTCCTATATTTTTTTAATAACTTGCAGCTGTATTTTGTAAAGTTGTTCTTAGTGCATAGCTACTTGTTGTATCGTACTGTGCTTTAGCTTCGTAAGCAGCAGTAATCCTTCCAGGTCCAGCTATTGGATATGAATAAGTTGTATATTTTACATCTGGCATATCCAATGTTAATTGGTTTATATCTGCTGCTGTACCAACAGTTGCTCCTGTTACTGTAAATTTAAATGATTGTAATGACTGGTCTCTAAACTTAGCTTCTTGTGCTTGGTTTTCAAACGACTGGTCTCCCTCTATTGTTATTGTTCTAAAATCATTTCTGAGTAATCTTGCTTCGTTAGTTGAGCCATTTAAAGCCACAATACCTTCTATTGGGTTAGCTATTGTTACTGTAGCAGATTCAAATACATCATTAGCACTACCACCAACTTGTAAAGAAACCTGATTCCATGTAAATGGGTCAGCAGCAATGTAACTTGGTGTGTTCTTTCCAGATTTTGTATAAGCTCTACCATGAACTGTTGCTGTACATTTTACAATTTCTCCAGCTACCATCTCTATTGCTAGTGTGTGAATTAATCCGTCAGCTATTGTGTAAGCACTTCCTACATTTTTATAAAGTGTAATTGTATAAGGTGGAAGTGTGCAATTTTCTGCAAATTCAGTTTGTGCAGGTAGAAATTCGTGTGTATATGAAGATGTAACTAATGTTGATGTTACAGT
>CAYFGZ010000177.1:0-5532 GCA_964342575.1 uncultured Nisaea sp.
CAGTTTAGTCGCGGGCAGCGCAGCAGATCAGGCCGGTTTAATGGTCGGAGACAAAATTGTCAGTGTAGACGATGTCAATATTTCTAAGTTTGACGAATTAAAGAGAATTGTAGCTCCCAATCCAAATAAAAAAATGAGCTTTATAATACTTCGCGATAATAAAAAATTGGCCTTTGATGTTATGCCTCGTTTGGTAGAGCGGAAGGATGCATCGGGAGCAATTATTAGAATTGGACTCCTAGGAGTAGGCAGTGAAAAAACGAGTATTATTCGACATAATCCGATTGCAGCCTTCCGTATAGCGGTGCAGGAGACGTGGTCAACGACTCTACAGACAGTAGAGTATCTTGGACAAATGATAGCAGGAAGTAGGAGCGCTGAGGAACTTGGGGGACCCATACGGATAGCTAAGATTTCAGGTGCTGTTACCGAGCTTGGGCTGGCAAGTACCCTATATTTTATGGCCGTATTGTCTATTAATTTGGGTTTGATAAATCTATTTCCAATTCCTATTCTGGATGGTGGCCATTTGTTTTTTTACTTTTTGGAATTTATTAGAGGAAGACCTTTAGGAGCAAAAGCACATGAAATAGCATCCGTCGCGGGTTTAGGTGTTGTTATAGCGTTGATGGTCTTTGTAACGCTAAATGATATTTGGCCTAATTTTTGGTCTGGTTCCGGTTTCAGCTAAAGATAGTTTAACTAAGTCTATGGATTAGAATTAAGATATGAAATGTTTAGGTAAAACGATTGTTTTTGGTTTTTGGCTGTTCATTGTCGTTAACCTGGATAACAGTACAGGCCGAGCATGGGCGGCTGAAAATGTTATTAGAGATATATCGGTTAGTGGATCGCGCAGAATTGATCCAGAAACCATAATTTCCTATGCTAATTTCAAACGGGGTGATCTTTTTAACGCAACCAGTTTAGATAATGCTTTAAAAGTTTTATATGAGACTGGTTTGTTCGCCGATGTAAACCTTCGTTTTGAAGAGGGCACCCTGTATATTTTAGTTGCCGAAAACCCTGTTATTAATAGAATCGTCTTTGAGGGAAACAAGCGAATAGAATCTGAAGAACTTGAAAAAGAACTTCAACTCAGGCCGAGACTGGTATTCACTCGCACGAAAATCCAACAAGACATCCAAAGACTTGTAGATGTATATAGATTGAACGGCAGATTTGCTGCCCATGTTGATCCAAAAGTAATTAAACTGGACCAAAATAGGATAGATCTGGTCTTTGAAATCGACGAAGGACCGCTCAGCAGGATCCGTGCTATTTCCTTTATTGGCAACAGAAAGTTCTCAGACTCTGATCTGCTAGACGAGATACAAACTAAGGAATACGCTTTTTGGAGACTACTTACCACAACTGACACATATGATCCTGATCGCCTTAGTTACGATGCCGAGCTATTGCGTCGTTTCTATTTAAATAAGGGTTTTATCGATTTTAAAGTTATTTCTACAGTGGCCGAACTAACACCGGGAAGGTCAGATTTTGTTGTGACGTTCACAATTGAGGAAGGAGAACGATACAGGCTGGGCGATATAACGTTGAATTCATCAATAAAAGGTATAGACGTGCAACAACTTTCGGAAATTTCCAAAACATTGGAAGGGGAATGGTATAGCGCCGTCGCCATAGATAAAACCATTGAAACGCTAACGAGAGAGCTTGGTTCTGATGGGTTTGCGTTTGTTAACATCGTTCCAAAAATTAGACGTCGTAACAATGAAATGACCGTTGACCTCGTTTATAAAATCGGAGAAACCCAAAGAGTATATGTGGAGCGAATCGATATTGAAGGTAATCTGAGAACGTTGGACGAGGTGGTGCGGCGCGAGTTTGATTTGATAGAAGGAGATGCTTTTAACGCGTCAAAACTTCGGAGATCGAAAAGGCGAATAAGAAATCTTGGTTTTTTTACTAAAGCAAAGGTTTCTAATGTTTTGGGAAGTTCGGACGATAAAACAGTCATTAAGGTTTCAGTCGAAGAAAAATCAACGGGTGAGATATCGTTTGGAGTGGGGTTCTCCTCTCTAGACGGGCCTCTAGGCAACATTGGTATAAGAGAGCGAAATTTGTTGGGAAGAGGACAGGACTTGAATTTTAATTTTCAAGGTTCAGCGGCTCGTCAGGAATTTAATCTTGGTTTCACTGAGCCGTATTTCTGGGGCCGAAATATTTCTGCCGGGATAGACCTGTTTCAGGTTACTACGGATCGACAGACCGCCAGTTCATTTGACGAAAGAAAGGCTGGGGGAGGAGTTCGGTTTGGCTACTCATTGGGTCCAGACCTTAGACAAAGAATTAAGTATCAATTAAAAAGAACCGAAATCCGAAACGTAGATGAGAGCGCCTCTATTTTTATTCAAGAACAAGAAGGTAAAAATACGGTTTCTCAGATTAGTCAGACGTTAACGCTGGATAAAAGGGATAACAGACACGACCCCTCAGATGGTTATGTTGTGAGCGTGACGGGCGAACTTGCGGGTCTGGGCGGCGATACACGGCATTTAAGAACGCGCTTAAAAGCTGGGTATTTTTTTCCGGTATTTGAAGATAACGTTTTGGCCATTATTGCGGAAAGTGGTTA
The DNA here is from genome assembly GCA_964342575.1 of uncultured Nisaea sp. Taxonomy (GTDB): domain Bacteria; phylum Pseudomonadota; class Alphaproteobacteria; order Thalassobaculales; family Thalassobaculaceae. The sequence continues at coordinate 2,603 of CAYFGZ010000177.1, forward strand.
CATCGTTGGACTTGGGGAGGATGTGGAGATTGGAGAAAGATTTTTTCTTGGGGGACAAAAAGTTAGAGGGTTTTCTAATTCGGGACTTGGGCCACGGGATGCCAATACTAAAGATGCGCTTGGAGGTAATCAATATTACGCTGGAACTATGGAGTTGCGATTTCCTATAGGATTGCCTGATGAACTGGGATTCAAGGGATCAATGTTCACAGATATTGGCAATCTTTCGGAGGTAGACCGCACTTCTTCTGATATATTAGATAGCACAGGATTAAAGGCTTCTGTGGGAATGGGAGTTTCGTGGGCAACTGCAATAGGTCTAATGCGACTTGACTTTGCCAGCGCTATGTTGAAAGAGGATTGGGATGAAACGGAATTTATTCGATTTAGCTTTGGGACGCGGTTTTAAAATAGCAAAGAAATTGCTGATCGTTGGATTTGTGGGTTTAATATGTGCTCTTGGCTATTCCGCATCGGGCGTGGCAGAAACACTGCCTAAACTAGAACCTGTATCTATAGCTGTTGTTGATTTTCGGGGTGTTCTGGCCAAATCAGATGCGGCTCGCTATATCAGAACGCAGATTGATAAAAAACGCTCAGAATTCAAGGCCAAGTTTCTGGAAATAGAAACTAAATTGCGTAAAGAGCAACAGACGTTATCGAAGCAGAGGTCAATTGTCACGGCCGAGGCTTTTGAAAAGAGAGCAAGAAAACTCAAAGAACGAGCTCAGTCTGCACAAAAAAGGGCCCAAGCGAGCAATCAGTTATTAAAACGATCATTTGATGAGGCAATGGATAAAGTTCAAAAAGAATTGCTGCGTATAGTGGCGAAAGTCGCAGAGGAAACTGGGACTGGAGTTGTTTTATTCAGAAGTGCCATAGTCATAGCTGTTAAGAAATTGGAAATATCAGAGGAGGTGCTTCGGCGGCTCAACCAAAAAATGCCTTCTGTAGAAGTCGTGTTTAAACCAATCAAAGGTTCGTAGGTGTAGCAAATGGCGGACCCACGTTTTTTTAAAAAAGGACCTCCACTTACCATTAGAGAAATTGTCCACATTACTGGGGCAACAGTGAGAGGTAATCTTGACTCGTCTACTCTGATAAAGGATGTAGCTCCGCTGGAATATGCTGGACCTGGTGATATAAGCTTTTTAGAAAATCGACGGTACGCCAACGTTATTTCATCGTCGCAGGCGACGGCCTGTTTTCTGACGGAAGACCTTGTTAGTAGGGCTCCTCCAGGGATGGGAACTCTCATTACGCAGTATCCGAGAAGAAGCTACGCAAAAGTGTCTCGGACTTTTTATCAAAACACGAAAAAAAGTGGGAATATCAGCCAAACAGCCCAAATTTCAGAAACGGCTGTTTTGGGACCAGAATGTAGGGTTGATAATGGTGCTGTTTTGGGCGGTTTTTGCCAGATTGGTAAAAATTGTTGGATAGGCGCCAATACGGTAATAGACGATGGTTGTGTGATAGGTGAGGACACTAAAATAGGTAGTAACGTTTCTATATCTCATAGCCAAATAGGTTCGGGATGTTTTATTTTTCCCGGCGTTAAAATTGGGCAACCAGGCTTTGGGTTTGAGATAGATTCTTCAGGGCCAATAGAGATGCCTCAATTGGGGCGAGTTATTATAGGGGATAATGTTGAGATAGGTGCTAATAGCACAGTTGACCGTGGAGCAGGTCCAGATACAATTATAGGGCCTGGAACACGAATCGATAACCTGGTCCAGATTGGCCATAACGTGGAAATTGGTAAGGGTTGTATAATCGTGGCACAAGTAGGTATCTCCGGCAGTACTAAAATTGGAGATCACACGGTCATAGGAGGACAGGTCGGATTGGCTGGACACTTGAATATAGGGAGTAACGTGAAAATAGCGGCGCAATCAGGTGTCACACGCAATATTGAGGATGGGGCAATAGTCGGGGGCGCTCCAGCGGTTCCTATCAAACAGTTTCGTCGGCAAGTGGCGAGTATAAAGTCGTTGGGACGGCGAAACACTGAGGCATGATAGGGAAGCATCCGAATGAATGAAATAAGTAAATTAGATAAAAAAAAGGAGATTATAGCTATTGATATCCAGCGCATAAAAGAATTAATTCCCCATCGTTATCCTTTTCTGTTAGTAGATGCAATTAAATCGTTGGCACCCAACGAATCGATAGTAGGATTGAAAAATGTTTCCATAAACGAACCATTTTTCCAGGGGCATTTTCCAGAACGCCCTGTGATGCCGGGGGTTTTAATAGTAGAAGCGATGGCTCAGACTGCGGGTTGTTTGGTCGTCGAGAGTCTTGGGAAAGAGTCAGAGGGAAAACTGGTTTATTTTATGAGTATTGAAAATGCGCGATTCAGGAAACCAGTGGGCCCGGGAGACCAACTTTCGATACACGTGGAGAAGGCGCATACTCGGGGCAATGTATATAAATTCAATGGAAAGGCCTATGTAGAAAAAGGTATCGTAGCGGAAGCCACTTTTTCTGCGATGATAGTGGATAAATAATGCGTAAATCTGAGACTAATAATATCCACCCATCGGCGATTGTTGAAGATGGAGCAAAGGTAGAATCAAGCGTTCGAATAGGACCGTTTTGCATAATTGGAGCTGATGTGTCTTTGCAAAGTAATGTTTGTTTACACTCACATGTTGTTATAAGCGGTAATACAACGGTTGGGGAAGGAACCGAAGTTTTCCCTTTTGCGTCTCTTGGTTCCCAACCTCAAGATTTAAAGTATGAAGGCGAGGCCTCCCAACTCATTATTGGCCGGAATAATATCATACGAGAGCATGTTACCATGAATCCCGGAACATCTGGTGGTGGAATGGTCACTCGTATTGGAGATAATGGGTTATTCATGGTAGGTGCCCATGTAGCCCATGATTGTCAAGTTGGGGATAATGTAATAATGGCTAACAATG
>CAYFGZ010000178.1:0-5373 GCA_964342575.1 uncultured Nisaea sp.
TGTTGCCGAAGATCTTTTGCGCGAAGATAAAGTCGTTGTGGACTCCGATTTTTCTGTGGAAGTTCAATATTGTTCTACGGGTTAATGGAGGTTTTCGTTTCGTGTACAAATAAATATTCATCCCCAGTTCCCTCTCTTGACATTGCCGAAATCCTCTCACAGTGCATTAATCACCCCATGAGACGCGCTGTTCTCGGCAGGCTCCATTTTGCGGCACACAAGCGCTCAACACAAAAGATGAATAACTTGGAGGCTGCAGGTTTGGATCCCGCAAGTGATCTCATGGGCAGTCAACAATCAGTTAACAGTAAGAGATCGTCTGGATTTATATTGATATTGATCTTTAAAAACAATGGGTTATGGGAAGTAATGTAGTTTATTCGCCTCCTGCCGGAGTCGCCAAAAACTCATATGGAATAAATGGTTTCAGCGTCTATCCCTTTGATTTTGTATTATTGAAATGCCTATGTGATGAGAATAAAGTGTGACTCTATCGACTGGCCCAATGTCGTAGGTTGCATGAGTCTGGGTCAACCGTCACCGGAATCTCCTCCACGTCCCTTGCCACTAGCGAAGTGCGCGGCAACCTCGGTGCCTTTGGTGACTTCTTTGTTACCATCCATAATTTTGTTTCGCTGCGTCAGGTGAAACATACCCGTCTTTTATGTCGTCTTCAATATCGGCGCGGTTCCGTTCTTTTGGTGACCCATGCCCTGCGCCGCCAGCACACTGTATCGCAAAGACATCTCCTTTATTCAGTTCCCGGGTTTTTTTCGGATGCACTGTTTCACCATTTATAGAAACACTCGCTGGGGCACCCTGTAACCCGCCCTCAATACCAATTGCCGGATGCTCAGTCCGATCCATACGAGCGCCGAACGTTATAGGGTCAGACGAGGTTGATTGCACTGCGAGTGCATGCCCCAGCCCACCGCGGAATCGGCCTGGACCACCGCTGTCTATCGCTAATTCCTTGTACTTAAACTTGATTGGTTTTTCATTTTCAGTAACTTCAACCGGCACACCAGAAATGTTTGCTGGCCATCCTAAAGATGAAACACCATCCATGTCCGGACGTGCACCAAGACCGCCATTAGCGAATAGGATATCCACAAAGCGTCGGCCACTGTTACCTTTACCTGTGTAGGCCGAAAGATGGGGCGGTGCTCCCGTCTCCGCGATGGCTTTATTCGGTAAAGCCTGGCCGAGGGTACGGATTACTAAACTCGGCAGATACATCGCAACAAGAGCCCGACCTCCAAGAGCCGAAGGGAAAGTTGCATTAATCACAGTACCCTCCGGCACCGTATAGTTGATCCGCTGAAGTGTAGCGCCATTTACCGGAGAGTCGGGTCGGGCAACGCAGATACATCCAAAAGCCACTTCAGCAAACGACCACCGCCAGGTGGTGTTAATACCATACTGATCCTGAGGCGACGAACCCGTACAATCAATTTCCAGTCGATCACCATCAATGGTAATTTTGCAACAAAGTTTCAAAGCCTTTTCAAAACCATCAGTTTCGACTTCACCGCTGTAGATGCCATTGGGGATGGCTTCTATTGCTTGAGCCATAGCCTGATCTGATCGTAACCAAACCGCTTCAAATAGCTCATCAAGATTTTCTCGATCAATCGAGTCCATGAATTCCAAAAGACGGCGCTCAGTGATTAGATTCGCTGCAAGTTGCGCTTCCAAATCGCCTATTACAATATCGGGGACCCGTACGTTCATACGAATGATTCGGAAAAGATCTTCATTCGGTCGACCTGCGTGGTACAGTTTTATTATGGGTAAGCGGAATCCCTCCTCGAATATTTCCTTTGAATCAGCTGATAACAACCGTCCGCCCACATCGGGAGAGTGTGATACACTCATAGCGTAAGCAACGATGTGTCCGTTTCGAAATATAGGGGTCACGAAAAACACATCGTTTATTTGGCTAGCGCCAATCCAAGGGTCAGTGGTAATCAAACTGTCACCCGGTTGGAGTGTCTCGGGTGGAAATTCGGCAAGAAAATCATGTAATGCGAACGACATGCAACCCGTGAACGCAGGGAGTCCGTGACGCCCCTGCGCAATCAACTCGCCTTTGGTGTCGAACAAGGCGCAACTGAAATCCCAGGCGTCCGTTACAATCCTGGAAAAAGCCGTACGTAGCAAGGTCGCCTGCGCTTCGTCGACAATTGTAATGAGTTTGTTCCACCACATCGTCAGCGTAACTGGATCAAGTTCAGTTGTATCAGCACCAGCGCGTTCATCGTTCGGAAGTCTGGTCATAGTGACACCTCGCTAAGGTTTATAATAATCATTCGATGATCGTCGATGTTTATCTTTGCACCCGGTGGTGCAATAGTTGTGGATTCGGTGTCCTCGATAATTATCGGGCCATCAATCCGCGTACCGATTGGCAACTCGCCCCGTTCGAATACTTGGCAGACGACGGGCTCCGATATTCCTGGAAAAACAGCCGATCGCTTGCCCTTTGGTTTCACGACTTCGGACGCTCCCTCACGACCAGGCCAGGCGACTTCGAGTTCCGGTCTTGGCCCTGAAACGTTGATCCGCCAACTCACGGTCTCGACCGGAACATCATCTATCTTGCGGCCGTAGTAACTGCTATATGCTTTGTAAAAGTCAGCCGTTATTTTCTTGATACTCGCTTCAGAAAAGGGGTGATGCAACAGTGGTACAGATACTTCATAGCGCTGACCGTAATAGCGCATATCAGCAGACAAAGTTATGGTTACATCGTCTTCAATACCTGCATCCTTAAGTTGTTGCCGTCCCTGTAATTCTAGTTCGGCAAAACGCCGATTGACGTGTTTCCAATTTACATCGTGTAATTCACGCATGTAGCCGAACACAAAGTCGAAGGACATCGGTGATGTCAGACAACCAAGAGCCGATAGGACACCAGCAGCAAATGGAATGCGAACCTCGGAAATGCCAAGCCGCCGGGCTACGTCCCACGCATGTGCTGGAGCGGCCCCTCCGAAAGCCAAAAGCGAATAATTTCTTAAATCAATGCCTTGTTCGGCCGAATAAATCGCGGCGGCATTTGCCATATTGTCATTGACCACCTCAAATATACTTGCGGCAGCCTGCGTCGTTTCAACTGACATCGGCTTGCTAACATGTTGCTCTATCGCAGCAATAGAGCGGTCGCTATCCAACTGCATCTTGCCGCCTAAAAAATAGTCGGGGTTGAGATATCCAAGAACAACATCAGCGTCGGTAACTGTCGCAAACTTACCGCCCTGCCCATAGCAGGCAGGGCCTGGTGACGAGCCTGCGCTCTCGGGCCCAACAGACAAAAGTCCAAGCGCCCCTACATTAGCAATACTGCCACCGCCTGCACCTATTTCGATAAGCTCGACGGCAGGCGCTTTTAGCAGTAAGCCACTGCCCTTTTGAAATCGCTTAACACGAGCAACTTCCAACTCGGTTGCACGTGCGGGTTCAAAATCCGTTACGAGTGCGATCTTTGCGGTTGTACCTCCCATATCAAAAGACAATAGGTGTGAAAGATCTAGAGATCGTGCATAGTGAGCGGCAATTGACACCCCCGCGGCGGGACCGGACTCTACAAGGCGAACAGGATGTTTGCGAGCCACATCAAGGCTCAGTGTGCCAGCGTTTGAGCCCATTACAAAGAATGCACCAGACGACCCTTTATCTTCCAGCGTGCTATCAAGCGCTCCGAGATAACTCTCAATTAAGGGTTGCACGTAAGCGTTGGCAACCGTCGTGGATACGCGGCCATATTCCCCGATCTCAGGCAGAACTTCCGATGATAGCGAGATAGGGATGTCGGGGACAATTTTTTCAACAGCAGCCTTTGCTGCAATCTCATTTTCGGGATTGGCATAGCTATGCAGGAAGCATATCGCGATTGCCTCTAGCTCTTTCGCATGTTCGCTCTTTAATGCTTTAGTTATGTCCTCCGTTAGTAAAGCGGTTTCAATCGAACCATCAAATAATGACCGTTCCGAAACACCGATCCGGCGGCGGCGTGGAACAAGAGGTTCAGGAAACTGAATAAACAGATCATGCAGATCATATCGAAGTTCGGTTCTGGTTTCGAGTGCGTCCCTAAATCCCTTGGTTGTCAACAGAAGTGTTCTGGCACCCTTGCGTTCGATGATGGCGTTGGTAGCCAATGTTGTGCCATGAACAAGCGTGCGGATATCCCCGGCTGCAGTTTTGGTGAGACTGAGCATCTGATCGACAGCTTCGAGAACCGCGGCTTCTGGCCGATCTGGTGTTGTTAGCACTTTTGCCGAATGGATCAAAGACGTGCGTTCATCGATAACAACGATATCCGTGAACGTACCGCCTATATCTGCGCCTATTGCAATAAACCGAGTTTCAGACATTATTTACTGCTTCAAATAGGAACGGGTAAAATTCATAATACAACTCCCAGGTTTATAAGTATATTACTGGCATTATTTTATTAGGCAACCACATGGTCAATGGAGGATAATAAGTCTAGCGTTATGGAATTAACAATAGAGCAGTTGCTGCAGCAGGGTGTTGCAGCACATAAGGAAGGCAAGCTTCAAGAAGCGGAACGTCTTTATCGAGCTATCTTGAAATCTCAGCCTATGCATCCAGACGCTAACCATAACCTCGGCGTAATAGCAGTCGCAGTAAATAAAGCTAATGCGGCACTTCCATTATTCAAAACTGCTCTCGAATCCAACCCAAAGATTGAACAGTTTTGGCTTAGTTACATTGATGCGCTTATTAACGACAGGCTGTTTGACAATGCCAACCAAGTTCTTGTGCAGGCAAGAAAGCGGGGGGTGGATGGAGGGAAACTGAAATCTTTTGAGGAAAAATTAACTACTGAAGCTGGATCGACTAATTCAGCAATCCCCTCTAAACAACAGTTGGATGTTCTTTTAGATCATTATCAAAAGGGACGGTTACATGATGCGGAGGAGTTAGCTTTACATATTACTAGAAGGTTCCCCGAACATCAGTTTGGCTGGAAAGTGCTTGGAGCAGTATTGGAACAAGCAGGTAGACAGTCTGAAGCTGTAAATGCCAACCAAACAGCAGTCGCATTATTCCCTCAAGATGCTGCAGCCCACAGCAATTTGGGCAACACGCTCAGCGAACTGGGCAGACTAGACGAAGCTGAAGCAAGCTATACGCAAGCAATAGCCTTAAAGCCTGACTTTGTCGAAGCCTGCAGCAATTTGGGTGTCACGCTTAGAGAGCTAGGAAGATTAGACGAAGCTGAGGCAATCTATACACAAGCAATAGCGTTGAAACCTGACTATGCCGAAGCACACTACAACTTGGGGAACGCGCTCCAAGAACTAGGAAGATTGGACGAAGCTAAGGCAAGCTATAACCAAG
>CAYFGZ010000179.1:0-5287 GCA_964342575.1 uncultured Nisaea sp.
CTCCTGGGCCACGTTCAGCGGTGCCAATGACGTTGTGGCGGAAAACACCGCTTGCAACTGGTAGTCGACCATTTGATTCCTGGTCTTTTTTAAGTTTTAGACGATATTGATAGATATATCGATTCGAAAACCCAATGATTTGGGGATGGCTACGATGGTGCTCGTCAAGAAACAAAACATCAGCCCGACGCCTCGGTAAAGAATCCGTTGCAGCCCTGTAGACGTCATTTGAGCTATGGCCTACAACATCAAGATAATCGCTAACATCAAATTTAGCGCCCAAAGTCTGGTCTTCAAGTGGTGTGATATGGGGAATAGCGGGTAGCTGCTGTTCGTCTCCAATTACAGCTAAAGTCTTACCTCGATAAATTAGCGGTAATAAATTCGTCAGGGTGCACTGTGATGCTTCGTCAATTACAACGATATCGAATAGTTCAGGTATTAGAGGTATTGCCTGAGCCGCCTGTGCGGTAGTTATCCACACAGGCACTGCACGTAGTACCTCTTGGAATGACTCATAGTCTTTGTCTGCAAGCTGCCCTTTATTTCTATGAATCGTTCTTTCTAGCTTGCCAAGTGCTTGCATGGCGTCATCGTCAACCAAAAGTCTTTTACGCCACTTTGACTTTGCTTCCTCGAATGAACTGCGTTCGAGCTCAACATCAATCTGCTGAATTCGGCTATTCATTCCATCTCTTCTAAAAGAAGATAACAACTCGTTAATACTTTCTAAGGGCCACTCGCTATTTATATCCTCCGTGATGTCGTCTAGTATTTTTTGAACCTTTTTCTTTGTACGTTTAGTCGGAATATTGTCCAGAGCATTGCCTAATTGTTCGATCGCTCGATCGAGTTCACTTTTTGCTTCTGCTTCCTGTCTTGGTTTATCCGTATCGATAAACTGGTTGTACTCATCTATCCACTTCTCAATCACACCCAATCGGTCTGCGTGATCTTCATCCTGGGGAAAATTGCTCGGTTTTCTGCGGTACAGAAATTGCGAGCCAGGTTTTTCAGACCACCAAGTGGTCAGATGTTCGCGTAATTCTGGTATAGCTAGTATTTCCGATTCGATACTCTTGATCTGCGCTTGACGCTCAACGCAGTCTTTCCATTTGTTAAGAAATTGCGAGAGTACCCCCCGATGTATTAGGGTACGTCCAAACACTACGTCGCTTTGCGTCGGATTGTCACGGAGACTTTCGACGACCTCACCATACTCCTGCCCTTGCCCACTTAACCACGCTTCCCAAATCGGAACACCACTCGACATCGTGCTCCACTTATCAGCTATAGCTCGAAGTCTCGATCTTGCCTGCTGATTCTCTTCATTTCTTGCCCACGCTATCGCAGCCTCTGCAGCTAACTCTGCTCTTTCACGACAATAATTAACCACGTCTTGCCAGGAATCTAGATGACTATCCCTCGGAATCCTAGGTGCGTTCAATTCACGGGCACGGACCCGCAATTGTTCAAAAGTTGACTCAGCATTCGCTACTTGCTCACTAAGGTTTTCCCACTTTTGTCTTTGATCCAGCCAATTTAATGTTTGTTCCACATAGGGAGCCACACGAGCTATTCCTTTTTCATCCAATACACCAACGGTGTTCCAAATCTCCAGAGGAAAATCAATTTTCCTTGCAATTAGTCGTAGCCTTTTGTTGAGCTTATTTTTTCGAGACCATGGCACGAAATCAAAGGCCCTACTTTCTCTAGACCTAATCTCTCGAAACGCTCTTATCCAGAATTCAAGGTCTGAGATTGAGGCATCAATATTGTTTGGAATGCCCATCTCTAATGTCGATGAACGCACCTCCTCCATCTCGAGTTTTTGAGACTCAATCTCTCTGAGAATGGGCGCTATATCGGCTAAGATTCTCGCTGCGTCATTAGCGAATAATCGAGCTTTAGCTTCGTAAGCATCAGCTTCCGCATGGTTCTGCCATGCGTCATAATCTGATTGCCAGTCAATGGCCGCTAAAGCCGCTTCAATATCACCACTAAGAATTGACCGAAATTGGGCTTCCCAATCTTCGACCTGTTCCGGGCTAGCGGCGCCTATCAGCCAATGCCAATCGCCAGCACCCTCTTCAGAGAGTCCTACACTGTTCGCAATACGCCCCCGCTCACCTTCCAACTCAATTTGTTGGTTTTGCTTAATGCTTCGATCAGTGTTGTCACTTTCAATTTGACGTAAGTAATCAGGAACTCGTTCCAGCCAGTTGTAATTCTCGGTATACGCAGTGGTTATAAATTCTGCTGAATCAGATGTTATTTCTAATTGTGCTTGCCTATCTTTTAGAGCTGAAAGTCGCTCATCAATGTCAGCGGAGATACGGAGATACTGTGCATAGGAAGATAAAGAAGCTTGTCTCGACTCGTCAATTCGTTGTGGGATTTGACTGGTCAGAGACTCTTCTAACGCCCTTTTCTCTTGAGTTAGAGATCGTCGCCTGTTTGTTACGTCTTCCCCAGATTTATTTTCGTCGGCTGCATTGTCGGCACTTACTATGTTTTGGGTACGCCTCAAGATTTCCAAAATATTGTTTCGTTTCCTATTTCCTGCGCGAACAGCTATCGGGAATTCAGATTCAAAATGCTCCAATCGTTGCTTAACTACATCGACAGCTTGGTTATTGTTACTGGCAAAAAGGACTTTTTTTCCCTGTGCCCAGGCATTAAGTAAGGTTGCAACCACTACCTGACTCTTACCACAACCTGGGGGCCCACTGATTACTACTAATGGTCGTTCTGAGAGAATTTCTTTCGTAGCTTGCTTTTGGGAATCGTTGAGGGGGACGAACGGTATTGGGTCATTCTGTTTCTTAACCTTGTACGATCCTTCATCTTCGAGTAGGCGTAGGCCACCGATCTCGTTTTGATCTTTAGTTAAATGGGCGTCGAGACGGTTATAGTCATCGATTAAGTACCTCGTAATTGCCGAAAATGATTTGGTCGGTGCAAATAGGATCCATGAAGAAGGTGATATAGCCCATCCTTGGGTATCCTGTTGTCTACCGTGCAACGTTTGATCAAGCTCAGAAACTGCACTCACCAATAATTTCTTGATTTGATCACCTAGCGCCAATCCATCTTCCCGATGACGATATTCGGCGTTTTCAATTATCCGTTCCAGGAATTGGTCAGCGCTATCTGAAATATCGACATTATGCTGATCCATAGCTCGAATCAGCTGAGGATTTATATTCCAACTCCCTTCTAATGGCCTTAAATCAAATTCGACTTCTCCCAAAACAAGCTCAACTTCTCGATATAAAACCGGGTTCCATGTCGGTATCCATTTCCCTTGATAAGCGCGTTGAACACCCCAGTAGCAAGGCCCTCCAACAAATACTGTCTCATGGCGACCTCGCTCATGTTCGCGTCGAAATGACTGACTAAAAAGACTACTGTTTGGAAGTTTCCAGGGCCCAGCGAGCCCTGCTAGTTGGTAATTCGGAAGATTGCTCCAACGATCTGAATCCGAATCTCGAGCATTAAACTGAAAGAATCCTTGTTCAGCTCTAATGGCTATCTCACGATGGTATTTGACAACCGAGGACCACGGTATCTCCCTTCCTCTATGTGCAGCCAATTTTCTTGCCTAGACCATTATGTGTGCGAGATAACACCTAACGACATAGCATTTTTGCCGCTACAAGCTTGGGGGTTATAACTTTTAAGCATTGATATCAATATTGCTAACTTAGCAATTGATTAACTTTCGACAAGCAATGTCGAACAACCAACTGCTAAGTAACTTGGGACTATAGTCCTCTCTATCTCAGCAATCCTCCTCTCTAATGAACGATCCTACTCCGTTCTAAGATTTCATGCAAAACGCCATAAGGTTGCTGGGATACAACCTTCAAAAGTGGAGTCTCTAAAACTGAACCAAAATTGTGATAGTTTTCTTTCGGCGATCAACGATAAATCAACACGGTGGTTATTCGCAGATCACAACCTCTCCGCCCTCTTTTATCTCTGGGTACAACAGTGGGCACGCCTCCTTAAGAAACCAATATTTTTCCGGTAGTAGAAAAACAAAATGACGGGTACGTACTGGTTAAGGCGTTTGCAGAACTCACCGATGCACGACTCTTTATACAGAGTACCCACTACTTGATCTGGTACAGGGCCGAGTTCCCGCGAACAAGGTTTGGCCTTCCACCCGTTCGGCGAGTCCACTTCCAACGTGCTCGTCGAACGCGACTTACGATTAGCTATTAAGAATCTATTCGCCTTACATCAAAAATTCGAACCCATTAGCTCTTCTCCTACCCTATCTATCCACTCGCCCGTATGAACGATCTTCCTACACTGACCGAAACTTCTCTAACTTGTATACTTCTTATCTTCCCCTCAGTTCACATAGTTCATCCCAAAACGCCTCCTCTTCGCCTAAGAGATCGTTGATGTACTGTCGATCTCGTTCCACTTTAAGAAAAACCGGTGAGCGATTGGGCAGGTAACACCAGAAGTCGATTTCTTCTAGCTCAGTCAGCGCCAGAATGTGTTGGAGTTGACCAACATAATACCGTGGCACGGTTTTCTTGCTTTCCGAATGCCGATAGACACTTTCGCCACACTTGATTTCAACTACCGTTTTGGCATTATGGGAGAGCCCATCAACACTCGCGTGCAACCATGTATATGTTTGGTGCTCAAGGCATGCGGGCCGAACACCAACACCTGTCGTCTGCGTATAGAGACGCCTTGCTTCGGGCTCCAACCTGGTTCCGCGCCTCATCTTCTCGTTCGGCGGAACTCTTATATTTTCTAGCTTTTCCTTCAGTAATCGTTTACGACTCTTCCATGGATTCTCACCCATTATCGCTGGGGCATCAGATGCTCCAACGCCACGTTCCCGCCATTCATGCCACCCTGGCGTCCCTTGCTCGATATCAACATACCTGAAAGCCAACTGACCTGTCCTGGCGTTACGTCCCTCACCAGGGTCATACCTCCACTTTGCGCCACAGTGCCCACAGGTGACAACTATTTCCCCCATATTCGTGGGGATGCGATTCTTCCTATGACACTTCCCACATCGAACTATTCTTTTCGGTGATCTATTCACAACAAGCAGAGGGATGTTTAGAGGTGTTCCATTTCAAAAAGGTATCAAATTTCTCGACGTGAAATCTCAACACCATCAGCATACGTCTCAATCATCTGAAACAACCAAATCGCTTTCACTATCTGCAATCTCACCATCGGAATAGAACGCAATTTCAATTATGTTTCCGTCATCATCGTAATCGGTGTCGATCCCCTGCCAGGGTTC
>CAYFGZ010000180.1:0-5155 GCA_964342575.1 uncultured Nisaea sp.
AAGTGCCTTTGCCCCGGGAGCAACAAAAATTCACGTGGACATCGATCAGTCGTCTATAAATAAGAATGTATTGGTGGATGTGCCAATAATTGGGGATGCTGAGAAGGTACTTGAGGTGATGGTAGAGTGTTGGAAAAAAAATAACTATCCATCAGGCTCCAAAACACGTGAGATTTGGTGGAAAAATATTGCTGAGTGGAGAAATAAAAAGTGTCTGGATTTTAATCAAGAAGGAACAATCATTAAACCTCAGCATGCCATCAAAAGACTGTTTGAAAAAACAAAAGGTCAGGATGTTTTTATAACTACTGAGGTTGGACAGCATCAGATGTGGGCAGCTCAATACTTTGGCTTTGAAAAACCAAATCGGTGGATGACTTCAGGTGGACTTGGTACCATGGGTTACGGTTTACCGGCCGCTATGGGGACTCAAATTGCTCACCCGGATGCTTTGGTAATTGATATTGCAGGTGATGCGTCCATACTCATGAATATGCAAGAATTATCGACTATTAATCAATATAGATTGCCAGTAAAAGTTTTCATTATAAATAATCAGTGGATGGGTATGGTTCGTCAATGGCAGGAACTTAATCATGGAAGTCGCTATTCCCAAAGTTATACTGAGTCGCTTCCAGATTTTGTTAAATTAGCAGAATCCTTTGGTGGGGCAGGAATGGTCGCAGAGAATGTTTCGGAATTGGATGATGTTATAGATCAGATGATACGATCGGAAACATTTTTTTTAGCGGATATAAGGGTCAATAAAGAAGAGAGCTGTTTCCCGATGATTCCCTCAGGGGCGGCACATAACGAAATGATACTAGGTCCAGAAGAGGGGGAAGCTTCTAAAACATCTGCGGCTGGGATGGCGCTAGTTTGAGGTAGATAAGATAAAGGGCTGCACGGTTTTATTTATGTGGCCCTGGTCAAATGGCCGGAAGTACGGAGCAATATCGTGAACGCTGAGATTTCTAACTTGGAACGTCATCATACCATTGCGATATTAGTGGATAATGAACCGGGAGTTTTGGCTCGTGTTATTGGCTTATTTGCTGGGCGTGGGTATAATATTGAAAGTTTAACTGTTTCGGAAATTGATGCCATCAAGGGGTATTCACGGATAACAATCGTGACGTCAGGAACTGAAATGGTTATCGAACAGATAAAGGCGTTGTTGGCTAGGCTTGTTCCCGTTCACAAGGTTGAGGATCTGTCGCTAGAAGGACCTTGCTTGGAAAGAGAATTGGCCCTGGTGAAAATACTTAATTTGGGAGAACAACGCATTGAGGCGCTTCGGATAGCTGATATGTTCCGGGCGCGGGCTGTGGATAGTACTTTAGAGAGTTTTGTTTTCGAGTTAACAGGGAGTCCTCGTAAGATAGATGCATTTATTGAGCTTATGGATGGTTTAGGTGAAATTGAAATTAGTCGCGGCGGTGTGGTGGCCATAGCACGCGGGAGCGATTTGGGATTGCGATAGACCTCGATTTAGTTCTATTTGAAGAAATTATGGCGTCGCGATTAGACCAATAGTTTTGATAAAACTCCCATTAGGGAAATTGGTTTTTGTTTTAACGGCGTTTTATGGTAGAAGGGGCAGCTATCTGGGGATGATCGTTGCGGTTAACTAAGTTATTGCGGCAAACCGGAAACGACAGTGAAAATAATCCTCTTATACTTGCAATATAGCGTGATTTAATTGGATAGGGATGGGTTGAGTAATAATGTTTACAGATCTCCTCGGAATTTTATCGGCTGATATGGCAATTGATCTAGGTACGGCTAATACGCTGGTATATGTGCGTGGTCGAGGTGTAGTTTTAAATGAGCCGTCAGTCGTGGCGATGGCGACGGTACGGGGGAAAAAACAAGTCTTAGCTGTTGGGGACGAGGCTAAACTAATGCTTGGACGTACTCCAGGCAATATACAGGCTATTAGACCTCTCAGAGATGGAGTAATTGCTGACTTCGAGGTAGCTGAGGAAATGATTAAGCATTTTATTCGTACAGTCCACAACAGGCGAACCTTTGCAAATCCGCAAGTGATAATTTGTGTGCCTTCTGGCTCGACAGCTGTTGAGCGCAGAGCAATCCAGGAGTCAGCAGAAAGCGCCGGGGCAAGGAGAGTTTTTCTTATAGAAGAACCCATGGCTGCGGCAATAGGTGCGAACTTACCAGTCACTGAGCCTACTGGTTCAATGGTTGTTGATATTGGTGGTGGGACGACTGAGGTCGCAGTACTTTCACTTGGTGGAATCGTCTATTCTCGATCTGTCAGGGTCGGGGGTGATCAAATGGATGAAGCTATAATTGCGTATATAAGGCGTAATCATAATTTATTAGTTGGAGAAAGTAGCGCTGAACGAATTAAAAAACAGGTAGGTTCGGCGTGCACTGTTGATACTCGCGAACCCAATACATTCGAAATAAAGGGACGCGATTTGAGAGATGGTGTTCCAAAGGAATTAATAATAGATCAGAACCAAATAGCCGAGAGCTTATCCGAGCCTGTTAGTCAAATAGTTGAGGCAGTAAAGGTAGCTCTGGAAAGAACTCCTCCTGAATTGGCGGCAGATATAGTAGATAAGGGAATTGTTTTGACGGGAGGGGGCGCTCTCTTAGACAATATGGATTTGGTTCTGAGAGATTCGACGGGACTTCCTGTATCCATTGCAGACGAGCCTTTGTCCTGTGTAGCCTTGGGCACAGGGCGTTGTCTGGAAGAAATGAAAGTCTTGCGGAACGTTTTGATCGGCGCGTATTAGTACTAAGGGTCCTATATATTTTATAGGATGAGAGATTTTATGATGGCTCGTCAACCCGTACTATTTTCTAGAGTGGTAAAACCAGTCCAACTATGGTGGCAGAAATTTGCTTTTTCGTTGGCCATAATAATATCGCTGACTATGATGCTTATTGACCGAGCTCAGTTTGAGATATTTGACGACCTAAGAACTACTTTAACTGATATTGCGATACCCGTTGTTTCGGCAATATCTGATCCTATTAGATCTACCAGTGAAATGATAGCGGATATAGACCAGTTGCGACATGCTAGTGTAGAGATTGATAGACTGAAAACAGAGAATAGAAAATTAAGAGAAACACAGACAGTGACAACTGCATTAGCAGTTGAAAATGCAACATTACGGAAGCTTACAAATTTTGTTGCTTTTCCAGATACAAAAACGATTTCCGGGAGAGTAATAACGGCCTCAGGCGGCTCTTTTGTCAAAAGTTTGCTAATTAATATAGGGCGAAAACAGGGAGCAAGGCGTGGGCAGGCTGTTATGTCCGATTTCGGTTTTGTCGGTACGATCGTTGAAGTTGGGGAACGTTTCGCACGTGTACTGCTGATAACTGACTTGAACTCGCAGATACCAGTCGTAATACGAAATACTCGAGACCCGGGGGTTATGATGGGTGATAATTCGAATTGGCCTCGCTTGATGTTCTTACCCAGCGGTTCTTTGGTAGCTGTAGGGGATATGATAGTGACCTCTGGGCGCGGCGGCGTTTTGCCACCGGATTTGCCGATTGGAACGGTGCTCCAGGTGAATGGGACTAATATACGTATTGCTTCGCTCGTTGACTGGACTCGTTTGGACTATATTCGCGTGCTGGATTACCGCCTGCTACAGGATATACTGTTGCCACGACGAGCTGTCGCAAAATAAAATAATGGGAACGGCATTTTTCTATAGCGTTAGCAGATATGCTAGACAAATGGTGCCCTTAAGTACCGTTTTTATTTTAATAATAGTGAGTGCAACACCGCTTGCATTCGTGGGAAATTCATCTGTATTTCCCTACTTGAATATAGTAGCAGTATTTTACTGGTCATTATATAGACCTGATCGGCTGCCAATACTCGGAATACTGGCAGTAGGGATTTTTCAAGATCTGCTGCTGGGAACCATGATTGGCTTTATGCCAATCTTATTCCTCATAGCGCATGGAAGCACAGTTTCGCAAAGAAGACTATTGCTTGGTAAGTCGTTTTATTTTATTTGGCTTGGGTTCACTATTATATGTGGGATTACCAGCCTTATAGCTTGGGGTCTTTTGTCCCTACTAGTAGGGCAGACAGCAGAAGTAGTCGCGCTTTTGGTGAAGCTTGGCATGACCATTTCGAGTTTCCCTATTATGTTTTGGGTGTTGGGTCGTCTGCACCGCAGTTTTATGGACTGAGTTGGGCGAGCTATGTGATGCAACGGAAAAGTCAAGATATTCAGCGACTGATTAAGCGACGAACGGTTATACTAAGTGGAGCTAAGGTCACATTGTTTGGCTTGTTGATGGGGCGTTTGTATTATCTGCAAGTTGTAGAGTCTGAGGGGTACAAAACACTCGCCGAAAACAATCGGTTTAATCTGGAGCTTCTGCCGCCAACAAGAGGCCGTATACTAGATCGCAATGATGTTCCGTTGGCAACAAATAAGGACAATTTTCGAATAGAGATAGTATCGGAACAGACGAAAGACGTGTCTAAAACCCTTGAGATATTGCAGCAAGTGGTCACAATAGGTCACTCAGACATTCGTAGAGTAATGGAGCAAATTAAACGAAAACGTGGGTTTGTGCCTGTTCCCGTAGTGGACAATTTGTCTAGGAGTGATATAGCGCGCGTAGCTATTCATGCTCCTTACTTACCGGGAATAAAGATTGAGGTAGGACAGACACGTTATTACCCGTTTGCGGATTCTGCGGTTCACTTAACAGGATATGTTGCCGCTGTATCTCAGGCCGAGCTCACCGGAGACCCGCTGCTGGAGTTACCAGATTTTAGAGTTGGAAAAAGTGGAATCGAAAAAGCTTATGATCAAAAAATGAGAGGCGCTGCTACTCAAAGGCAAGTTGAGGTCAATGCCTTGGGTAGAATAATAAGAAAGCTCCCTGGAGATGATGGTAGTGCAGGAGAAGATGTTGGAATAACAGTTGATATTAGACTCCAAAACTTTTGTGCGAGGCGACTAGCTCAAGGAAACTCGACACTTGTTCGCGTCGATGACCCACGAATTCAGCGTGCTCTAAATGAAGGCCAAAAACTTCCGAGGGGCACCGACTCCACTAATGGGCAAGTGAATATAGATGACAAGGGACGATTGGTAGCCCCCGAAAGTGGCGCGGTCGTTGTAATGGACGCATTCAA
>CAYFGZ010000181.1:0-5091 GCA_964342575.1 uncultured Nisaea sp.
GTGAAGAAGCTGATGCTGCTGAAGTAGGAAATCTTTTCCGGGGAGGGCTTCCTCCTCTGGACACCCTGTATTTATCTGCGTACCGCTTCAGGTAGTTGGCAGGTTTGGTCAACTATCACCCCCTCCCTTTAATGGTTGCAGTGTTCAGAAAGAGCAGTCGTATTGTATCTGGATCTTTCTGTGGTTCCTTACCTTGCCTCCTATCCCCAGGCTGCATTTTCGAAAAGCCACTTCTTTTTACGAACGAACTTTTTCAGTTCCACTTGCTTCATGTTGCAAATCTTGATGCAATCCTTGCCCCACGGCATAGCAGGCTCTCCCGATGACGTATTTCTGCATTCCGTTCGAAATGGTGCGTAACTTTTGCGACACCCAGCCCGATATGGAAAACGGCTCCCGTTAGGGAGCCGTAGCAAACCGCTGTGTTTAAACATCTTATTTGGTGGGCCCACAAGGACTCGAACCTTGGACCGGCGGATTATGAGTCCGATCTGGACCTGTCGCAACATTTTGTTTATTAATTTTGTTACGTGGCATCTGTTTCTGCCACAATTGTCTATAGTGGAACTTTGTACTCACGGCGTCCCATCAGTACTCAGGGAATACCCTTCTGTTGTCAAAATGGATGGAGACTTTATGGAGACCCCAACTTGACATTGTGGTTGTGGCCGTATCACGTCCCTTTGTGTAAATTTATATACGAAGAAACATAGACCGAACTACAAGATTAAGGGCCGTAGGGCTTGATCAGCCCGAACGGCACCATCTCTGCCGACGGCCCAATTCCCCCTGAATGGAGGGGCAAATAAATAATACACACGAAGCCGACCAATTTTTTGTATATCTCGCTAATCTTGTCCAGGACAGTTTCTCAAAGGTGGACTCTGTTTTCCGGGAGGATATGGATGCTTGGGCTAAGGAGGAGATAAAAGTACTCAGCTATTATGGAACTGAAGCGGCAACTAAGTTCTGTGCGGCCCAGAAGGCCATTAGAGAAAGACGGCTGGAGCGACAACTCAAAACTTTGAAACGATGGGAGAAGGAAGCACAGAAGAAAGGATTCAACGACCTTCAGGGATGGCCAGAGATACTTGGTGAAATTCGGAGACAGATCAATGATTGCATTCAGACGAAGTCGATGGGAACTGCACGTAAACGACGCACTGCGCCGATAAGAGAAGCCGCAGAAATAATCGCATCCAGGCTTCAAATGCATAACGTCCCACGTTACCCGTTTTGGGCAGCTGGAGTTCTTTGGCACTCTGGCATTCCTGGCATTGAGGTAGGGATACCTGTCCATCAAGATCTCATATTCATTTACGAGGACCAAAAAACCAATGTAGCCAAGCTTCATTCGATTGAGAGCACCATTAATCAGATGATTGCAACCCACAAGACAGACACCCTGGCATCCATTCCCGATGAAGATCGAAGACAACGACTGGAAGAGGCCCTTAGGCCGACAAGGACCCAGAGACTGCAGTGGTGGAAACAAGAGAAAGGCTCCAATGAAACTTAGTCAAATTTAGAAGTGTTTCCTTGGACGATATTACTGTTAAGAACCCCGATACTGTAGATGGTATCGGGGATTTTTTTATCCTGTGATAAAAACAACTTTGGATACAGGGGACAGAACATGCGCCATATAAGCCCCCTCAAAATCGAAATTTTCAAACGGGGTCTCGTCCAGGCAGACGTGGCCCAGGATGCGGGCATATCAGAATCAAGACTGTCTCGCATTCTCAACGGGCGCGTGCAGCCTTTCGATTATGAGATCAAGAATCTCGCCCACGCGCTGGGTATTCCAAAAGAGGATATTAGGGTTTGAGCAACCAATCATTAGATGAAGGGCGAGTATACCACAAGCTACCCCGGATTGATCTCCGAGCAGTAGCCGCGTTCTTTTCGGAAATCAGGTACTTGCTTAAAGTGGCAGATGAGGAGAAAAGACCATGGACTGCTCAGGACGTCGCCGCCTACCTGGGGGTCACGCCTAAGACAGTGAGGAATTGGGTGACTCGCCGACAGGTGCCACATATAAAGCTGGTGTCGGGGGCTGTCAGGTTCATGAAAGTGGACATCGATAAGTGGATGGCCTCGCAGAAGGTGAAAGTGGAAACACTGTCAAGATGACACGTCATTCCAGGTACCAGAATATAAACAAACGACTTAAGCCCAGCGCGTAGGTGCGGGGTGCCCGATGGACCTTCAGGCATTCTTTATCACACACCGCCCGTGGTCACCGTGGTGGCACAGAATCAGGGTTAACATGATAAGGATCTACGACAATCACCTGGCTGACCTCAAATCAAGCGGCCTGAACGGCACCACAATCAGAGATTCAGGATGCTTCTCAGCAACCCGCCAAGAGGTAAAAGCAATCCTGGGTTTTGATTGTGGGTCGCCTGGCCTTGTTTTCCCATACGAGCCGAATGGATACGCACGCGCGAAGCCTGACGTGCCGATGCAATCTCCTGGTGGAAGACCCGGCAAGTATCTATCTGCAAAGGGCAGCCCCAATCGGCTATACATCCCACCCAACCTGAAGCCTTCGGTTCTACAGGATGCCTCTAAAGACATGATTGCAACGGAGGGAGAAAAGAAGGGTTTGTGTGGTAACCAGTACGGTTTTCACACGGTCAGCCTCCCTGGCGTTTACTGCTTCATGACAAAATCTGAATCAGGTGAGAGCGTTCCGATTCCTGACCTTAACCTGATAAAGTGGGAAGGAAGACGAACATTCATCGTGTATGACAGTGACGCCTCACTGAAACCGGAAGTTCGAAAGGCCTCTATGAGGCTGAAGGATGAACTGAAATCAAGAGGCGCGGTGGTCTTCATTGTCAGACTACCCGAAGGACCTGACGGCGAAAAATGGGGTTTAGATGACTTCTTGATGCACGAGGGTCCCGAGGCTTTGAGGGAAAGGCTGAAGGAAACTTGCCAAGGAAAATATGCCGAGGATGTTGACGAAAACTGGCGTCCCTGGTGGAAGCCAGGAAAAGCTCGCCCATCGTTCCAGCCTGGCATACTTGCCGACATATTTGCACAGTCTGAAGAGGCAGAAGCAGACTGGGAAAAATGGCGGCAGGAAGCCAAGCCAGTCAGCCTGGCACGACAAGACATTGAGTGTGTGACGGATGGGACTTCTGTGTCATATGCTGGAGGAGACTTCTGGGTCTACGGCCCCAAGGCACCGGGAGTGTGGCGTGTGGTAGACCGCGAAGTCATTGAGAGGTGGGTCACTCGAATCGTAAGTACCAGTGCTGTCCGTCCCTCCAACGTGCGGGGTGTGATAGACTTGCTGTGTGGCCTTGCTTATCGGGACCTCTCCGACTACAACGCCGATACCAGTCATCTCAATGTCAAGAATGGCAAGTTGGATCTTGACACCTTCGATCTCGTGTCACATCGCAAGGAGGACCTGTCCACAATCCAATTGGATATTTCCTACGATCCGACCGCTGACTGCCCCAGATTTCAGAGGTTCCTCGACGAAGTTATTGTCGATGAAGTTGGGAACCCTGACAGAGAGGCACAGCGGGTTGTTCAGGAGTTCGCAGGCTACACCTTGACTACCGACACACGCCACGAAAAAGCACTCCTGCTCCTGGGTGAGGGGAGCAACGGCAAAAGCGTCCTGTTGCGGATTCTTGAAATGCTGGTTGGCAGCTGCAACGTGTCTTCCGTTCCCCTGGAACAAATGAGCAATGAGTTTCGACTGGCGGAACTATATGGAAAACTTCTGAACGTGGCAGCGGAAGTTTCTTCGCGTGGCTCGAACCCGGTCAACGGTGATATGTTCAAACAGCTTGTCAGCGGCGATCTCATCCAGGCATCCAAGAAATACCATCCGCCGTTCAACTTCCACCCCACGGCCAAGCACATCTTCGCCATGAACGACCTCCCCCGAATCTACGACACCTCCCACGGCTTCTGGCGTCGAATCCTCGTTGTGAAATTTCGCCGAACATTC
This sequence comes from uncultured Nisaea sp., assembly GCA_964342575.1. Lineage (GTDB taxonomy): Bacteria > Pseudomonadota > Alphaproteobacteria > Thalassobaculales > Thalassobaculaceae. The sequence continues at coordinate 3,977 of CAYFGZ010000181.1, forward strand.
TCAGAGAAGGAGCAGCAGAAAGATCTGCATGAGCGTTTGGCCTCGGAGGCCCCTGGCATTTTGCTATGGGCTTTGATGGGCCTTGCCGCGTTACGGGAACAGGGCCGCTTTACCGAAGCACGTTCTGTGCTGAGGGAGACGGAGCAGTTCCGCCGAGAGTCGAATCCGGTTTCGACATTCGTTGAAGAATGTTGCGAGGTTGGAGACCCAGAGGCCAGAGTGTCCACCGCCAAACTGTTCGAGGAGTATCGAACCTGGGCGGGAAGGAACGAATATAAGCCCGTTCCCTCCAGTTGGTTCGGTCGCCATCTTACCCGTCACGATTCAAGGATTCGGTCTGAGAAAATTCAGGGAGCACGAGGATGGAAAGGTATAAGGTTGGTCCCAGGACAGCATTTTTGAGTATGCCGTCCTGATGCCGTCATTATGCTGTCACTTTCCTTTTTTCCAAAGGCTTAGACAGGGCAAAATTTTCCGAATGGACAGCATAGGACAGCATTTTCCTATTTGTTGAGATAAAAATGAAAAAGCATAAAAAAGTAAGGAAGAAGGGGAATAGAGCAGGTATAGGGTAGTTTGTCGAGAAATGCCGTCCTATGCTGTCACATCTACAAAATAGAGGAAAAAAGCCAAGGTGAGCATTCCTGACTTCCTGATGCGGTTCCGGCCCCAGTTGGTAGAAGATGAGGCGAACTTGGTGGGGGTAGATAACCTAGGGGCAAAGCCCAAGGACAATCTTTCTGACCCGCCGCGGCATATCTACTCTCGCCTACTGGATACCGACCTGTGGGTTGTCCCAGACGGCTGGACAGGTGAGTTGCAAGGACCAGTATATACTGGCAGCGAGATCCGCGAACTGGACAGGCTGCAGGCTACGCCAGACGAACTGCGGAAGATACATGCGGCAAAGATGGTCATAGATGGGGAGATAGAAGGATGAGGGGCACGCGTTGGCTGCAAGCCGCAGGCACTGACGAAGCCTGATGTGGTCCAGTAGCTGCGGACAGGCATATACGAACCTAACACCTGCACACCCGATAATATCCCCAAGGCCCTTTGGACAATGCAGTTAGCAGCTGACAACGCATCGATACTGTGCCGTTTGTCCGTATAAG
>CAYFGZ010000182.1:0-5027 GCA_964342575.1 uncultured Nisaea sp.
TATAATGGAACCACCGACCGCATAATTTTGGGAATCAATTTTTACAGAGTATAACTTTGACTGCGCCTGTACAGTTTCCTTATGGAGTAATATAAAATGCAACTGACCTTCATCTATTTTGATTTTCCGTTCTGGCGAGCCGAGGTCTCAAAAATAGCACTTTTTCTTGCTGATATTGATTTTGAAAACAAAATTATCACGCGCGAAGCGTTTCAAAATGTGAAAGATCATGGAAAATTAGATGACGGTACTGTTATTCCGTTTCACCAACTACCATGTTTATTGGTCGACGGAGCTCCAATCGCCCAGACTGGTGCTATTGCTCGATTCTGTGGAAAATTGTCAGGCTTATACCCAACGAATGATAATTTTTCAGCAGCCTATACCGATCAACTTATCGATTTTGCTACCGATATTACTGTATTGGTTTCAAATACTGGTCGAGACGACAACGACGAAGTAAAACGACTAAAGCGACAGAACTTACACAAGGGTGAATTGGCGAGAAAGTTAAACATGCTCGAAAAAAACTTATCATCTTCAAAAGATTGGATCGTAGGCAATAATATAGGTCTTGCAGATATTGCGGTATGGCGTTTAATGGGATGGCTATCTTCTGGCGTTATCGACGGTCTGCCCGTCGAAATACTTAATGAATACCCTAAAATAAATCGTATATGCTTATCAGTAGATAAGCACTACAAGATACAAGAATGGGTTAAGTTAACTTATCCAAAAAATTATGTGAGAGGTAATTATTTGCCGACTTAAAGGTACGCCAATATCAGCTGCACATTTAGTTTGAGAATAGTAAGTTCGCTTAGTGAAGGTTAAAACTATCATCAATTTTTTGTGTTAACGGCCGGGGGAAAACGCCGCCAACGCCTTCAAATCAATACCCATTCCACCATCTGGTCTAAATGCCTGTAAAACTACTTGATTCGCTCCCGACTTGAAATGAGATTCAATGCAATCTTGTATTATCCGTTCGCTGCCGCAGACCACCATTGCGTCTATGAATCTATCGGCGCCTTCTCCCGAAACTTCCTCTTCCGTGAAACCTAAACGCAGCCAATTATTGCGATAATTTTCCAACGACATATACCGAGCCATCTGCTTCCGAGCTATGCCCCTTCCTACACCTCTATCATTCGTTAGACAAATTTTTTGCTCCACACATAACCAAGCGTCCGGCCCCATCAGTTTTCTTGATTCAAGTGTATGGTCTGGTGTGACGCAATATGGAAGTGAGCCTTTTGTAGCTGTTGATGCAAGTTCCAACATCTTGGGTCCCAGGGCAGCCAGTACAATAGACCTGTCCTCCAACCTAATACTGGGGTCTACAGCAGCAGACCCCATATCGTCCAAATATTTTTTCATTGTCGCCACCGGCTTCCCGTATTGATGTCCTCGAGCGCCGGAGACTAACGGTACATGGCTTACCCCTAGTCCCATTATAAACCTGTTTCCATAAATTTGATTTAAACTGTCATGCCCCTGGGCTGCTGTAACAGCATCTCTTGCATAAATATTTGAAATCCCGCTACCGATTAGCAATTTACTTGTCTTAGAAAGTAGATAGCCACCTAATGCTAGGCTCTCATAAGACAAAGATTCGGGATACCAAAGCGTTTGATAGCCTCTGTCTTCTACCTGGCAAGCCAAGTCGGCCAACTCCTCTTTATTTAGGATATTTGTAGATGACCAAATTCCCAAGCCCGATGGTTTTTCCATAGTTTTCTCCAAATGAAGCGGCAATAATTTCTGTCATGCCCGAACGAGATTGCCATAAAACTAAAGCCACAGCAAAAAAACTATCGCGATTCACTGTCACATGAAATTATAAAAATTCCATTCAACATCTTTAGCTGTCGACTGGCATTAATTCTACAATCCTAACATAGCAAACTACTTTTAATGGTCTAACGTTGCACAATAAATAGATGAAGCTTCACGGAACGAACTTATTCTTTGCCGTATCTATGTTGTATCTCTCATGCAAACGTGGGGGTGACCGAAAAATACTTTTTTTACAATTTTGCATGTGACCCGTCACATAATGGGCCCTTCTTGCTATGCTTGCACCCGCAGAAAAATACCTTACCGGTTTTAACCGCCTTGTAGCGAACCGGCAGAAAGTCTGATCCTCGATGCGATCCATCGCAAAAAGGTTGTTTTGAACTTTCACCACAAGAACACCATGAATAAGACTTCCCTTCTTCAACTTCTAGCGAAAAAGGACTTTTTTGAACTACGACAGGTTTAAACATCAATTACCTCCTAGCTCAATTGCACTAAATCTCTGATACTATTTCTATCGACATTAAACATCAATTTCAGCGCTCAATATAATTGTTTCAACTATTTGCTAGAGATACTCGCTTCCATTTTCTGACGAATATGCTCTCCTGCCGTAATCGGTTTGTAACGGGGTTGTTCGCCTATTTTAACGGTTCGATCAATACACTGGATAATAGAATCAAAGTTTGGGTGCAAAAAATAGGCAATTGATAACCGATCGCCCTTCTGACCTGGGTACTCATGATTAGTTACTCTATGAAGAGTAGAGACCCAAGTATCATTGGTCCACCTTTGCATCATATCTCCCAAGTTAACAACTAATTCACCTTTTCTCGGCAACACACGCAACCAATTTCCGTCCTTCGATTTAACTTCTAATCCTCCTGCTGAACCTGAAATTGCTAAAATTGTAATTGCTCCAAAATCAGTGTGTGCCCCAGCCCTCAGTTGATTTTTCTTAGGGGCATCGCTAAGGGTTGGATAATGATGTAAACCCAGTACCGAAAAGTGCCTATCAATGAAGGTAGAGAAATAGGCCTCCGGCAACTCTAAAGCTATCGCCAAAATTCTCATTATCACACTAGCTAGATTTTCGAATAGGCGGTAAATCTCCTCAAATAGTTGTTGTGTTTTTTGCGAGCCTTTGGGTACTATATTCGGGGCATATGCGTTCTCGGACCATGATATTTCTGAAAAATATTCTCGATGATCGTCAACGGGACCTAAAAAAATAGTCTCCCGGAGATCAGGGGGAGCTATTTGACCAATCGTCGACGCCAAATTACGACTTCCCAGCACCTGATATCCTCGCTGTTTTGCAGTCCCCACGGGACACCACTTCATTTTTTCTTCAAACGGTAAATCAAAAAAAGTAAACGTCTTTTGAAAAATTGTATCCAGTGTTTCTTCTGGGATTCCATGTCCAGAAATTAACAAAAAACCAATATCTCCGCATGCAGCCGCAGCCTCTTCCGCTATTTGCGCCTTTTCTCTGTTCGTTCCATCAAAAAAACCTGATATATCGATTGAAGGAATCGTGTCCTGAATTGATAACGTTCTTTTCATCAGTTGATTCTAACCCAAAAAAAACGAATGTACACGGCGAAAATGCTACCTTCAAACTAGACGAGTTAGATATCTATGTAATTGTTTTCTGGCTTTGCCGTGCGCACTTGTACTTTACAAGACACCGCATTGATACAAAAGCAAGACTACTCTCGGAGTGGTACCCACCGAGGCCACTTTTTATGAAACTTTGTGCAGGGAAGTTACTGTAAGGATAAGCATATATTCAGAAGGCAGAATTTATATCGTTATCTATCTCTACTATGAACAAACTCCCACTAACTGATTTCATGTTATTTTGTTTCCTTATTGGAACGTCCTGATAATCAATAATTCTATATTCCAGCTTTTGGACACAATCTAAAATATATTTATATGAGTGCGCATATCTTCCGGTTTTTAAAAGCGCATATCCATCACCCTCTTTATTCTCTGTTGAAAAAACAAACCTCGACGTTCGATTTGATATTTTCTTCAAAGAGGCAAAGAATTCAAGGCAGTCGCCAATATAAATCAAAACATCTGTGCAAATAAATAAATCAAAGACCTTTCCATCTTTCTCGAATTTCTTGGAAACCTCTAGAACGTCGCCAACTATTAATTCATCATAAATATCTTTTTCTTTTGCTTGATGAATCATGCTAGGAGAGAGATCAACACCGATCATATAGTAGCTTATAGTCTTGAAAGCTTCTCCACTTAATCCGGTTCCACAGCCAAGGTCCATTGTATAGCATTGCTGGTCTGTTAGGAGATAATTTTTTTTGTATAAATCCCACAAGCGTTTTGGGACTCTATAGTCAAGTGTTTTTACCAGATGTTCATCAAATCTATTTGCATAGCTGTCGAAAAGGCCTTTTACATAACCCACCGGTGCAGATTTTGTCACCCAACCTTTTATCGAATTTTTCATGTGTTCGGCAAATTCATGTCGAGGCTCCACCATTAGGGTTCTCTCAAAATTTTTTAATGATAACTCGTCCGATTCACGCTCGAGCAGAAGATTGGCAAGATTATTATATCCGTCGACATAGTCCGGTTTAAGTATAATTGCGCTGTGGTATTTTTGGAGAGCATCTTGATAGTGGATAGAATTTTTTAGAGTAACACCTAAGTTATTATAGGCTGAAAAATAGTCCGGCTTCAGTTTGATCGCTCGTTCAAACAAGTAAATAGCACTTTCGTAGTTTCCAGTTAGATCTAAGATAACCGCCAAGTTGTTATAAAATTCTGCACGGCAAGGTTTTAATTGGAGCGCCCCCATCAACTTTGTGGCGGCCTCGTTGTATCGGCCCAATTCCTTCAAACTACTGCCTAAATTATTTCGTGCTTCCGCATAATCTGGCTTCAATCTGGTTGTTTTTTTATAGCTCTGAACGGAAGCTTCATAATCTTGAAGGGCGTCAAAAGCGATTCCCAAGTTATAGTAAGTATCAGCGTAGCTCGGTTGAAGTGTGTTCGCTTTACGTAAGGCGGTAATAGCTTCTGTATGCTTTCCAAGTTCATTATTGCAAACACCTATATTATTGTACGCTACAGAAACATTTGATCTAAGTTTAATCGCTTCTCTATAACTTTTAATAGCATCTTCATATTTACCCAAACCGCTATCGATTGCGCCAAGAATATTCGGAACATCAGCGGCATCCGGAAATTTAGAG
>CAYFGZ010000183.1:0-4854 GCA_964342575.1 uncultured Nisaea sp.
AAATTAGCATTTTTTACAGGCCGTGATCAGTCTCAATCCTTCACAGGATGGTGGGCGCAGCAATTTGGAACCCCGAATTATGCCGCCCATGGCGGTTTCTGCTCAGTAAATATGGCCGCAGCGGGCCTCTACACTATTGGAGGCTCATTCTGGGAATTTGGAGAGCCAGATTGGGAAAATACAAAATATTTCATTATGTTTGGTGTGGCCGAAGATCACGATTCTAATCCAATAAAGATAGGCCTCGGAAAATTGAAAAACCGAGGAGCAAAATTCGTTTCCGTAAACCCTATTAAAACTGGTTATTCTGCAATTGCAGATCAGTGGATAGGGATACGACCCGGCACAGACGGACTATTGGTATTATCTATTATTCACGAGCTACTCAAATCAAACCAAATAGATCTAGATTACCTGGTACGTTACACCAATGCACCCTGGTTGGTGGTGCAAGATGAAGGAGCCAGCGATCATGGTTTGTTCGCTAGAGATGATGAAGGCAATCCAATATCGTGGAATAAAATCAACGATACAATAGCTCCAGCCTTGGCTACTGATATTAGCCCAGCACTTGTCGGATCATTTACGCTGCCCGATGGACGTCAGGCGGTACCTGCTTTTCATCTTCTAGCAGAGCGCTACCTATCAGAGGAGTACAAGCCGGAAACCGTGGCAAAAACGTGTGGATTAAAGGTCAAGACTATAAAACGACTAGCTGCAGAGATAGCACAAGTAGCTTTCCAAGAGGCCATCGAACTGGACATCGAATGGACAGATTGGGCCGGTCGCAAGCATAACAAAATTATTGGGCGTCCCGTTTCTATGCACGCTATGAGAGGAATTTCGGCGCATTCCAATGGCTTCCATACTTGCCGTGCGCTGCATCTATTGCAAATCTTGTTGGGAAGTATTGATGCTCCTGGAGGATTTCGCTATAAACCACCCTTTCCGAAGCCAGCCCCACCCCCCCTAAAACCAGCTGGGAAACCAGACCAAATTCATCCCGAAACCCCTATGCCGGGCCCTCCGCTCGGTTTTCCAACTGGGCCTGAAGATCTACTCGTAGATGAAGAAGGAAAAGCCGTAAGAATTGACAAGGCCTTCAGCTGGGAAGCGCCTTTATCTGCGCATGGTCTAATGCACATGGTAATAAATAATGCATGGAAAGGTGATCCCTACCCAATTGATACACTTTTTATGTATATGGCAAATATGAGCTGGAACTCCTCAATGAATATTCCAGATACCATAAAGATGCTTACTGACAAGGAGCAATCTACGGGAGAGTATAAAATTCCGAGAATTATTTATTCTGATGCTTTTTACTCTGAAATGATTCCATATTGTGACCTAATACTGCCAGATACAACTTACTTAGAACGCTGGGACTGTATTTCACTTCTTGATCGCCCTATTTGCGACGCTGATGGTGTAGCCGACTCTATTCGGCAACCGGTTTTAATTCCCGATCGAGATGTGCGACCATTTCAAGACGTATTGATTGATCTGGGTACCCGGCTAGCTCTTCCAGCATTCGTCAGGGATAATGGAGAAGCAAAATATCCAGGGGGTTACCAGGATTATATTGTTAATCACGAGCGTTCCCCCGGTATAGGCCCACTAGCGGGTTTTCGCGGGAAGGATGGAAAATCCGAGGGGAAGGGCCCCGTTAATCCAAAACAGCTTGATAAATACGTGGAAAATCAATGTTTTTGGCGACATGAGTTTCATCCCACAGAGCGGTATTTTAAGCATTCCAATAAGGCCTACCTTGAAAAAGCGGTAAACTTGGGGCTTATCGGCTCACCAAATCAAATAATATTGCAATTGTATCTAGAGCCGCTACAAAAATTCCGGCTAGCCGCCAACGGATATGGGAAAATCCAGCCTCCGATTGAGCATCGCGAAAGAATTAAGACTTATTTCGATCCACTACCAATTTATTACAAGCCATTTGAAGAAGAAATCGCGGCCCCTGATGCTTTTCCGTTGCATGCGATTACTCAACGCCCCATGGCAATGTACCACTCTTGGGGATCACAAAATGCTTGGTTGCGCCAAATTCATGGGTTCAATCACCTATATATCAGCCGGTCAAGGGCACAAAAACTGGGAATAAAAACAGACGACTGGGTGTACGTAACTTCATCGGAAGGCAGATTAAAAGCACAGATCAAACTGATGGAAGGTGTTAATGAAGATACCGTTTGGACATGGAATGCCATTGGAAAACGGCGGGGGGCATGGAATCTCTCATCTAACGCGCCAGAAGGAACAAAAGGTTTTCTGTTAAATCATATTATATCTCAGCTGTTACCTGAGAAATCTGGCGGTTATAGATATGCAAACTCCGATCCCATCACCGGGCAAGCTGCGTGGTTTGATCTAAGAGTAAGAGTTGAAAAGGCCGAGGATAATAGACCTGGTGTAATGTCGGCACCCCAATTCAGTACAATCAAACCAGTTTACACTGTCTCTCGAGGAAGCAATGTTTCAAGATTCGGTTCCGGGGATGATTAATAATGACTAGTTTGCCAGCATCGAACAATGGTACCAAATTAGGCCTAGTAATAGATCTTGACATTTGTGTTGGGTGTCACGCCTGTGCGGTGAATTGCAAGGAGTGGAATTCCGGTGGTCACTCTGCACCTATGACTGATTGGAATACATATTCCGGCAGTGAAACTACACACGGTGAAGATAACGGCGCATGGGGCGTTTGGTTTAATCGTGTTCACACGTACGAAGTAGGTCAAGGCGACAATAGTAGGACCGTTCATTTTCCCCGGTCATGCCTACACTGTGAAGAACCCGCCTGCGTAACTGTCTGCCCAACTGGAGCGTCCTACAAACGGGAAGAAGATGGAATAGTATTGGTAAATCCAGAGACATGTATTGGATGTAAGCTATGTTCCTGGGCTTGCCCCTACGGTGCCCGAGAATATGACTACACCGATGGCGTTATGAAGAAATGTACTCTATGCATCGATAGGATATATAATGAAAACCTCGAGGAAATAGAAAGAACCCCCGCGTGTGTAGCTACTTGTCCAGCCGGTGCTCGACATTTTGGTGATTTGAACGATCCAAAATCGAATGTGTCCACTATGGTTCAGGAACGGGGTGGCTACGACCTAATGCCGGAACTGGGCTATAAGCCAGTAAATAAATATCTACCACCCCGCGAACCGAAAGAAATTCTAGTTGGCAATGAAGAATTAATTTCATTAATCGATATGGCACAGGAAAAGGACAGCTCAGGTTCCCCTAGTAATGCCATCGTAAGATGGGTAGACACTATGCTTTCACGTTAAGGACAATTTGATGCATCCTGCATTTTCAGTTATCTTTTTTACAACGTTATCAGGTGCCGGATATGGGAGTTTAACGCTTCTTGGTACTCTTTCCTTGTTTAATTGGCTTCCGTTACAATCCTCTTTTGGTATCTGCGCTACAACCTTAGCCGTATTAATGGTTACAATCGGGTTACTATCTTCCACCGCACATCTGGGGCGTCCTCGTCGCGCTTGGAGAGCCCTATCACAATGGCGTTCGTCCTGGTTATCCCGCGAGGGGGTGTTTGCTATATTGAGTTATATACCAATTTCTATTTTTTTATTGGTATTTTGGATGCCAGAGCAGCTACACAAAACAAAGCCAATTGTCAGTGTTTTAATAATCTTATTTCCTACTGCAACTATCTACTGTACAGCCAAAATTTACTCATCTTTAAAGACTATTAAACAGTGGAATCACCAACTTGTTGTCCCTATTTATTTGCTTATTGGCTTATTTGACGGTGCAGTTATACTAGTTGCTTTAGTGACGATTTTCAAAATTTCCCTTCCCAATCTTAACTATTTTACAGTACTACTCGGACTACTCGCTGGGATACTAAAAATCTATTATTGGCGATCTGTAGATACAGCGGATGGTAAGTCCACAACTGCAACTGCAACTGGCCTTGGAAATTCCAAGGAAAAAGTTGAGATGCTTGATGCCCCAACTACCTCTAAAACCTTTGTCATGCGTGAAATGGGTTATGTCATCGCACGTAAACACAGTCGTCGCCTCCGTATTATTTCAATGCTTACCCTTTTTATTATTCCGGTAGTTCTCATCTATTTCATGACATACGATTTTAATTCAATCAATGCGATTTCACTAAGCCTTCTTACAATAGTATTTGCAGGGATTGGTTCTATTTTAGAAAGGTGGCTATTCTTCGCCGAAGCAAAACACGTGTCAATGCTCTACTATGGGGTCTCCTCGGTCTAACCTAAACCTTCGCCTCCTTGAGTCGGGGCTAGTAGAATTTGACAGGGAGACAAATTTAACGACTTTTGCGCCGCTTATTTTTTTATTATTCTTTTAAAGTCTTCCGCCGATAACCATCGAGTGTTTGTATCACTGGCGTATCTAAATCCCCCCTCAACTGATTTTCCACCTGATTGCCGGTAAAAAACCTTCTGGGGATTTAAAAATGGTGTCAATATGGCGTACCTATCATCAAATTCTAGGGTAGTCCGAGCATCGTCCTCCGAAATCATTACCTCGTGTAGCTTCTCTCCAGCACGAATTCCAACCTCTTTAAGTTCGATTTGTGGTGCCATACAATTTGCCAAGTCAGTAATTTTCATCGAGGGGATTTTTGGAACGAAAATTTCCCCACCTTGCATCAAACTCATACAAGAAAGAACAAAAGAGATCCCTTGTTCAAGAGTGATCCAAAAACGCGTCATCCGATAATCGGTTATTGGTAATTCGAGAGCGCCTTTCGCAATAAGTTGCTCAAATAGTGGAACAACACTCCCTCGAGAACCAATTACATTTCCATACCGAACAACCGAGAAG
>CAYFGZ010000184.1:0-4810 GCA_964342575.1 uncultured Nisaea sp.
GCTAGTCTATCTATATTCGGGGTGCGGATCTCCGATCCCATGATGCTGAGGTCGGAAAAGCCCATGTCATCCACCAATATAAGGATTATGTTGGGGCGTCCCCCCAACGTGCTCTTCGGGTTCGCAATATTCATGGAACTCTCCCTAATTAATCATCTAAACCCTATCCGGAGACCATGTTTCATACAATAGGCTCGAAGCAAACCGTTATGAAGGGTATAATTATCACGACGGTGGCGGCAGCCCCAGAGCTGAATACAGCCTGGTCCCAACAACTCCATCAGTTGAACATGGAAAGATAAAAATTACGCAGAAAGATTAGAATGGCAGATTTCTCAACCAATCAAAAACGTCTCTTTTATTGCTGCGGCAAAGTTTGCTGTGTTAAGTTTTTTTTAAAAAAATTAGATCCCGATCCAAGAGAGGTGACAATGATCTTGGAAGAGACACAGAAAATTGAAAGATAAGTCTGCCAACACTCATTCGACGGTAACCATCAGAGAGTCTTATAGATTCTTTACGCCGCTGATCTTCATGGCCGAATTACACATGTTATCGCATGCCGTCATTTCTGCCTTTCTAGCACGTATGCCAGACCCGGAACCCATCTTGGCTGCATACAGCATAGCATTTTATTTACATGCTACATTGGGCAGCCCGGTGTGGGCTTGTCAGTTCGTAGCCATTTCTTATATTCGAGATCGAGCCTCTGTAATCCGATTATTCATCTTTAGCGCTCAAACCTTTCTTCTAGTTGGTTGGTTTTGGGGGCTTATTGCGTTAACACCGCTAGGAGTTACTTTTTTTATTACAGCATTCGGTACAAGTGTGGCCGTAGCAAAAGAGGCACAAGTATGTATATTAATCTCGACCCTGATCGTACCTTGTGTATTCTTTCGATCACTTGCCTATGCATTGTTGATGCTAAACCGACGCACCACACTCGTTACACTAGGTACCGTAATCCGTCTAATAGGCCTATTCGGCATCCTGGCAGTATTGCAGGGCAAAGTGAATGGCGCACTTGTTGGCATGATAGCACTAACAGCATGCATTGCACTTGAAAGCTTATACGCAGCTATAGCGGCATGCAAATATTACTTCAGCCTAGAAGTAAGCAGCGGCCCCGTGCCCAAATACAAAGAATTATGGCGTTTCGGCTGGCCAGTAATACTGATGCAAACGGCGGAAAGCGGCGTTGCATTCACGACAACTTTTTTCTTGGGACGTTTGCTACGGCCCGAACTTGCCCTTGCTGCCTTTGGGGTGTTGGATGCAATGATTCGAGTTTTGCTCGGCCCACTTAGAAACTTGACACAAGCTGTCCAGACCTTAACAAATAGCCATGCAGATTCGATAGTGATTGGAAAATTTGCTCTGCACCTTGCCATCATATTTGGTTTGGTCATGTGTACCTTCCACAATGACATAGTTCGATATTATGCATTGGAGAAGGTGATGGGTCTTCCAGACTCAATGGTGGATTATATCAAGCCTGCTGTCTTATTAACGCCCATACTAGCATTAAGCATGACAGCGGCTGCCTATACACGAGGACAATTGCTTGCTAGCCGAAAAACAACAGCCATTGCCATTGCTTCGGCAACACGAATTGTAGCAGTCTGCGTAATCGGCCTAGTGGCCCTTTCTTTTTCAGATGCAAATGGAGCTGTAGTTGGGGTTTTAGCGCTCATCACTGCCTTCACAACCGAGGCAATAATATTAGCTGGCAGGATTGTTTATGCCGAGCTACACCAAGGAGGTTTATTCAATTAGACAAGTAAGCATAGTATGACTGATATTTTGCGTGGGGAGGAATTTTTGACATCCTTGAGATTAGGTATAGATATAGGCGGCACGTTCACAGACCTAGTCGCCCAGAAATCTGACGGTTCCCTCAATATTCTAAAAGTAACCTCTACGCCCGACGATCCGGGAAAAGCCGTGGTGTCGGGCCTGTTGCATCTACTAAAATCAATCGATGCGGACATGACCGACGTAACTGAAATTGTCCACGGCACTACGGTTGGATCTAATACAATTCTGCAGAAAGCCGGTGCCAAGACAGGGCTTTTGACCACAAAGGGCTTCCGTGACGTTCTCGAGATAGGACGAATTCGAACACCCGTTATGTTCGATCTCACATGGGAAAAACCACTCCCGTTATCACAGCGTCGTCATAGGCGAGAAGTGTTTGAGCGGATCAATGCAAAAGGCGAAATCGTAACGCCATTGAATGAGAATGATGTTCGTGAAGCAGCCAAGTTTTTTCAAGAAGAAGGGGTCGAGAGTGTTGCAATATGTTTTCTTAATAGCTTTATGAATTCAGTCCATGAGGTCAAAGCGCGAGACATTCTCGCAACAGAATTTCCCGATATAGCGACAACGTCGTCATTCGAAGTTTTACCTGAGATAAAGGAATATGAGCGAACTAGTACTACGGTAGTGAACGCCTACCTTCTAAAATCGATGCGTGCCTACCTCAAACGACTATCGGAAACATTATACGATGCTGGTCTAAGAGCACCAATCCGTGTGATCAACTCACGGGGTGGCATGGTGACGGCGGCAACTGCAGCCCAATCTCCAGCCTTGGTAATTGCTTCCGGTCCGGCCGGAGGAGTGATCGGTGGTGTTGGATTGGCAAAAACTTTGAAGCGTCAAAATGCAATCTTCTTCGATCTCGGAGGCACAACAGCAAAGGCCTCGTTAATCACCAACGGCAATCCCATGGTAACTACTGAGTACGAGTTTCGCGAAGGCATTACTTCGCCCAGCAGATTCGTCAAAGGTGGTGGTTATATGCTAAAAGTTCCCGCAATCGACATAGCGGAAGTCGGAGCGGGTGGTGGTTCGATAGCCTGGATAGATGAAGGCGGGTTGCTACGCGTCGGTCCTCGATCCGCAGGAGCCGATCCCGGCCCTGCCTGCTACGATCAAGGAAATAAACAACCCACATTAACCGATGCAAATGTATTTCTTGGCTACCTAAATCCGGTTGGGCCTATTGGTGGTGGACTAGTTATTAATCCAGAACTGTCTGAGAGTGCTATACGCACTCACATTGCTGAACCGCTTAGCCTTTCAACTTTGGAAGCTGCGCAAGGAATCCGGCATATTGCGAATCTGGAGATGGCCCGGGCGATTAGATCGGTTACAGTTGAACGAGGTCTTGACCCGAGGGAACTCACTTTGATTGCGTCAGGTGGTGCTGGCCCAGTCCACGCGGTCGAACTCGCAGAAATTTTAGGCATTAAAGAAGTTGTGATAACCCCACTGTCTGGTGTTTTTTGTTCGCTGGGTATGCTTAGTGCGGATATAGAACATAGTTTTGTAAAAACGTTACTGGCAGATCTTAAAGACTTAGATGCCAGACGCATTACTGACGCCGCTGAGGAACTGCGGCAGATGGCAGATGAACGTATGACAAAAGAAGGCTTCCCAGCAGACCGAGTTAATCATGAATATGCCCTTGATCTTCGTTACATCGGACAATCCTCGGAATTGATGATACCCTACAAGCTAAACACACCAGAGGTGGAAATACGCCGGGCGTTTCTTGATGCCTATCTGAGACTCTACGGCTATGCAACCGAAGAACCAATGGAGATTGTAAACATGCGCCTGGTTGCCCAGGCGGTGAATGATAGCCCCCTTAAGTTTTCCAAACTTCAGGTGAAAGAAGTAGAAACCCCCTCTACTGCCACCACGCGACAGGCTTTCTTCACTGTCAATTCTGATTTCGAAGCGATACCCATTAAGAGGAGAGAGGACATTGGAAACGACACACTAAGGGGGCCGATGATTATCGAAGCCTATGATACGACAATTGTGTTGCCGCCGGGCGCTGATGCGTGTGTCAATGAAAGCGGAAGCATCGTTATAATGCTTAAGCAGTAAGGAAACGATCATGAGCCATGATATAGATCCTATCACCCTGGCGGTGATGAAAAATGCACTTGATTCAATCGTCGACGAGGTCGCTTACACCGTTATGCGCACAGCACGGTCTGAGATCGTAAAGGACGTGATGGATTACTCCGCTGCGATATGTGACGTTCATGGCGAAATGATAGCCCAGGCAAAGACTATAGCGTTGCACCTAGGTGCAGTGCCCGAAGCGATTGGTGTCGTGATAAACCAATACGGCGACAGTTTTCGTCCTAACGACGCAGTGATTCTTAATGACCCATATCAGGGCGGGATGCACCTTCCAGATATCTTCATGATCTCGCCGATCTTTTTTGAGGAACGACTCAGAGGATACAGCGTTGTAATTTGTCATCATACCGACGTTGGCGGGCGTGTTGCAGGCTCCAATGCCAGTGACTCGACCGAGATCTTTCAGGAAGGCCTCCGAATTCCAGCTTTAAAGCTATTTGAGGAAGGCCGGATGAGTCCAATGCTCGTTTCGATTATTG
This sequence comes from uncultured Nisaea sp., assembly GCA_964342575.1. Classification (GTDB taxonomy): domain Bacteria; phylum Pseudomonadota; class Alphaproteobacteria; order Thalassobaculales; family Thalassobaculaceae. The sequence goes on from CAYFGZ010000184.1 coordinate 4,422, forward strand.
AGAAAAACGTGCGAGTCCCAGACCTGGTACTAGGAGACCTAAAAGCTCAATACGCTGCCTGCCAGGTGGGCACTCGAGAAATCTCCAAACTATTCGAAAAACATGGTATCGAAACCGCAGAGCGGTATTTTGCCGAATTGTTAGATTACGCAGAGCGTATGACCCGGGCCGAAATTTTGAAGTGGCCGGACGGGACTTATTCATTTACCGACTATATTGACGACGATGGATTCAATGAAGAACCACTCCCAATTAAAGTGGCGATTACGGTGGAGGGCAACCGCCTTTTCGTCGATTACTCAGGATCGTCGTCACAAGTCGAAGCGGCTCTTAATTCTACTCTCTCATATACAAATTCATGTACCTATCTAAGCGTTCGTTCAGTCTTG
>CAYFGZ010000185.1:0-4637 GCA_964342575.1 uncultured Nisaea sp.
ATGGAGTAAGTATCGAACTTATTCAATCTTTGTCTAAGTAATTTTTCTATTGATCGCTTAAATCAGTCGGAACTCGTCTGATGAAATAATAGATACCATTTTGATTATACCGGTATTTATCTGAATATTTGTTATTCGTTTTTTGCTGCAACGGCACGGGCCAAGGAATAGGAACTTGAAAACAAAAAAAGTGTCAGGCTGGGATAGAGCTGGTTTTGTCCAATATTATATAAGATATTATGCCTATGTTAGAGAAATTGCGAGTAACGGTTAGCTGCATTTGTGGAAAATATGTAACTATTATAATTTTTGCACCCAGAATTGATACATATCTAAAAACAGTCGCGGGTTTAGTATTTCATATTCATACCATTTATCTAAATCGTATATCGCTCCCTGTTTCGGATAGGCGTCTTTAAAAGCTTTTGGTGTTGTCTGGTTTGGAAACTCAAATCCCATAAAAGCGAGCCCTAATTCATCAAGTGCTTTACGGATCTGCGGTATCGTAAAGCGATATTCCTTAACGTGGAATAATAAATCACGGACTGTACTGGTTGAATAAAAGTCGTTTGAGTTTTGTAAAGTTTTGAATACAGGGTCATTGAGTTTGATAATTCGCCTCCTGAATTCTAGCATTCCTTGTTTATTTGGAAAGATATTGGTATCTGCAATTATGCCTCTTGCCTGAACAATATGCTGACGTGCCAGCTCACTATATAAACCAATTCGCATCAATCCGTTTTGTTTAAGACAATTGGTGAGAACTTTCCAACCGGCAATCGGGTCGGCCATATGATGAAGAACACCAACACTTTCAATAATATCAAACTGCTTGTCTAACATCTCAAGGTCGAGGAGATCTCCTTGTAGATAGTCTATATTCGTTACGCCAATTTCTTCCGTCTTCCGTTTAGCATAACCCAGGCTGCTTAAACTTAAATCAATAGCTAATACATGACTGTTTTTAAATCTACTTGCTGTACCCAATGCATGTTGTCCAGTTCCACAACCTGCGATTAGTATTTGAGGAGCCTCGGGCAGGGGACTAATCTGGTTGGCAACTCGTAACCCCACGTTGCCCACAACCTCCTCCAGAGTCATTGAGTTAATTTCTAATTTTGTATTGACCCAGCGTGGATAGGGGTTTTCTTCATATTGGTCTTGAACAGCAAGAGATATGTCGTCCTTTATAGGATTTAGTCTTGGAATATCTTTCTTTATTAAAATTTCTTCGTTTTTCTCTACAACCTGTCGTTTAAATAATAGTTTTAAAGATACAGGAGGAGCTATATCCGTTGCCCATGGGTAATCAAACAGTGAACGATAGCTTGCAAGGCAAGCTATATCATAGGGTGCCAGTTCTTCGTTGTTTAAAAATGATTGTCGGAGGCTTGCCTCTAAGACCTTAATGGCTGATATCTCTTCTTCTGTTTCTTCATAAATGTATTCGTTGGTGAAACACTGAAGCGCTAATGCGTTTTGGAAGTGGAAGAGATTATGGTTGGCTGAGAGGTTTATTCGTTCCAACAGCAGTATTCTTCGAAGCTCAGTCAGTAGACTTTCTATCTCCATATCTGGAATAGGGCAAATTCCCATAATTTTTATACATAGTGGGATCTTTGATAATTTAATAGCAAATTCAGAAGCTAAATCTCTTAGCGTATTTTTTTTATTGCAGCTAATAGCTTCCTTTATGGTTTCGTGATGTTTGAGAAGAGCGATGATAGAACGAACCATAATGGCTGGGCTAACAATGGTTCCAAAATTAAGCATATCAAGATAGCTCTTGGCTAAGGACTTGGAGAACTGTTTGGTTTGAATAGAACTTAAAATAATCCCGAGATTATTGTACGGTTCCGCGAAATCAGGGTTAAATTCAATTGCTTTGTTGTAACTGGTAATCGCTCCTTTGAATTCGCCAAGTTCGTTGAGGGCATTACCCAAATTGTTGTGTGCTTCGGCATAGTCAGGCTTAATCTCTATCGCCTTGTTGTAAATGGTAATCGCTTCTTTAAATTTGCCAAGTTCGTTGAAGGTATTACCCAAATTGTTGTGTGCTTCAGCATAATCAGGCTTAATCTCTATCGCCTTGTTGTAACTGGCAACTGCTTCTTCATACTTACTCAATGTATTACGAATGTTCCCCAGATTATAATGTGCCTCAGCATAATCGGGCTTAATCTCTATCGCTTTGTTGTAACTGGCAACCGCTTCTTCATACTTGACAATCCTACTGAGGGCAGTACCCAAATTATAATGTGCTTCAGCATAATCAGGCTTAATCTCTATCGCCTTGTTGTAACTGGCAACTGCTTCTTCATACTTGACAAGCTTAGTGAGGGCAGTACCAAGATTATTATATGCTTGAGGAAAGTCAGGCTTGACCTCTATCGCCCTGTTGTAACTAGCAATCGCTTCGTCATACCTAGCAAGGCTATTGAGGGAAGTACCAAGATTATTATGTGCTTGAGGAAAGTCAGGCTTAACCTCTATCGCCCTGTTGTAACTAGCAATCGCTTCGTTATGCCTAGCGCGATCATTTAAAGCATTACCAAGATTATTATGTGCTTCAGCATAATCGTGCTGAAGTTCGATTGCTTTGTTATAATTGGCAATCGCTTCGTCATACTTGGCAAGGTTATTGAAAGCAGTACCAAGATTGTTATATGTCTCAGCAAAGTCGGGGTTAACCTCTATTGCTTTATTATAAATGGCAATTGCTTCTTCATCCCTACCTAAATTTAAATTAATGGCACCAAGAAAGTTTAATATGATGTGGCTTCTTGGAAAATCTCCCGCTAAAGCATTCCCTTGACGGAGGGCTTCTCGAAGGTCGCCCTCCAAGTATAGAGAGGCCAATTCGTCAATCTGTTGTTTGCTTGGATTGCTAGTGTTGTTAAGAGTCATATTTAGCTGCTCTAAAATAAATCATATCACAACGTTTTGAATTTTATCGAAATCTACGAAGAAGTTAATCTATGTTTATAAAAAGATGCTAGTAATACATGGAGTATGTGAGCCTAAATATCTATAAGATTCTGCTAGATAAAAATAATCTTGTTCTCTTACTGGCTTTTTAGATCTCTCTACTCCATTTCTCATCATGCTACAACGACCATGGAGACCATTAAAGACTAAATCCAGTCACCGTACAGTACCATTAGTTGGTGTGGACGGCGCGCCCATATTTTCCTATGTAATGCACCAATCTAAAATCATTCTATGCAACATCAATAGGTTGTCTGATCTCATGGGAAAGATTATCTCAAGCACGATTTGAAGAAATTTTCGAGCTTGAGAAAACTAATGACATACCAAAAATAATTGCTAAGATCAGATGTTGTAATTCTGCTGAAACATATACAAGTGCGAACCCCGTAACCATAGGTCCTGCGGCGGCTCCTAAATCTCTCCAGCTTTGTAATCTTGCTAAGTTATCCAGTACTGTTTCGTTACCATCAAATTTCTGAGCAATGATTGTTGGGCCTAAAGAGGCAATTGCACCTCTAAAAATTAATAATACTATTGCCCCTAAAACCACTTCATTTAAAGCAATTAGTAGCAGTCCGACTATTGTTAATGCTGCCGATATCATAAATATTTTTGCTGCGCCAAATCGGTCTCCCAAACTTCCAAAAAGAGGAGCAGCCAGTGCTTCACCTACATGACGTAAGGCCAAAAGTACCCCACCGCCAAGTACCGCATTTGCCAAACTAGTATTTTCTGCCAGCATGAGAGTAATTGATACAGCGAATAGACCATCAATTGCGTATCCCTGGATAAAAAACAGTAAGTCTAATGAGGAAGGCTTTGTTAATTGAACTGAGCTGTTTTTTGGCGTTTGTTGAGCGTTTTCTTTTTTTGGTAATGTTAATGCGATTACAATAGAGATACTGGTAGGAAGAACTAACACCAGAAAGACGTGATTTGGACCTAAAACAGAAACCAACCAAGTACCCAAGAGTAAGGAGATTATCGGCCCAACACGTTGGATAGCCTGGCTCGTGCCAATACGTGTTCCAGCTTCCTCTTTTTTGGTAACAGCATAGGCCAAAGTTGAAAGAAGAAGAATCGCATATGCTATCCCCCAGAGTATACGGGCACATAATAAAGGAAAAAAACCACTACTAATGCCATATAAACAAGTGCTAACGGTCGCCATTATTGCCGCAATTATGCAAAGAGCTCTTGCACCAAAAAATGTCACTAATTTACTAATCAATGTGTATATAAAGATCCTGACAATTCTATTTGCTGCCAAAAGGGCTCCGACCATTGGGATAGTTAAACCAAAGTCTTCGGCATAAACGGGTAAAATTGCATAAATTAAAGCATCACCCAGTAAAGCAAGGGACATTAAAGTTGACGAACTTATAATAGTCTTCCAACTTTCTTTCTGTTCCAAATTTTACTCCTACAAAGAATTCTTTTATATATGTTCAAATTGGACTCAAGAGAATTAAATTATTTTTATAGATAAGTTTCAATTTCTTTAGAGTGAGGCAGATCTATGACTGATTTTATTCTTACGGGAGGCTGGTCATCTAGTGATGTTGGGGAAAGTTACAGGGATGGGTTTCCTCTCAATAATCTCCTCGAATGGTGCAAGCGAATTACTCTCGCTTGAATTACCTATC
>CAYFGZ010000186.1:0-4610 GCA_964342575.1 uncultured Nisaea sp.
TATCTATAGCATCACCCAGTTTCTCTATGTTTTCACTGAGTTGTATCAGGTACTGGGCTGCATCGTCTGCTTCGCCCATATACCTTTGTATTTCACTGACCTGGTTGTCTATTTCACGAGCCACTTCTTCAAGCCTGTCCACTATCTCACCGGAATAATTGGACATACTATCCAGATCACTCCGTAGATCGTGGTGGTTTGGCAGATTGTTTAACCAGAATCCTTGACTTATTTTGCTACCCATTAGTTATTCTCCTTAGTAATTGGTGTGTATATATATCCTCGCTCCCACGCCCCTTCGATCAGTTCCACGTCCTCAACGTAGTTCACTACCTGTGGTAGCAGTAGTTCAGCTGCCTGTCTGTGTCGTTGTTCTGTTGTTGCTCCGTAGTCATACGGTATAGTGACACTCTTCTTGACACCATCACTAAAACTATCCATTGCGGTAGCTTTAATCCTTGCTCCTCTGTGATCAGTTGGCCCCAGGTATTTAGTTTGTATTGCTATGTACGCCATGTTTATTCTCCTCCTACCCATAGTTTTCCAGTTTCTCTTTGTCGTCTGAGCCATTCAAACCTGGCTTTATTACAGGCACAATCGCACCGTATGTTGTCTTCGGGATAAAATTTTGCAAGACAATCATGATCTGCGGCATCTAAACCCGAAATCACCATACTTTCTGGCTCCGCACCTTCGTCGTAGGCTATCGTGGCACAGTCCTCACATATCTCTATGTTTCTAACTACAGTTTTCACCTCCTTTTTAGGTTCAAAGAAATCACACATACATGGATACGATTCTGCGTCCTCGTAATCCGTATCCTTGCACGGGCCATTCATTGTCCGACCTGTATTTATATTGATTGTCCAATGTTGGCTTTCAGGGTGTTCACATAGATCACATGTCGTCATTGTCATCCTCCTTTAAAGGCTTAATGCTCTGTGTTGTTCTGTTGTCTCGTATCTATCATGGAACGGTATTGCCACTCCGCTACTTACTCCCATTTTTTCTAGTTTGTTACTAAATCGGCTATCTGAAGTCGTTACAAAAGTGCCACCCATCATTGGGCCAATTTGATTACTCATATCTCCAAACATATTTGTTGGGTCATCAACACAGGGAATCACTTTTGCTCCCCCCAAATTACCCTTCACCAACATTGCAGCAGGTGCGTGGACTGAAGGCTCAAACGGCCCATCTACATTTATCAATGTGAGTTGATTTGCTCGACCACTAACCCCACCATTTGAATAGTCTCCCATTCCGTCTTTCAATATACTTACTATCAATCCCATGCTATTACCTTTTCTCCTTTATAAACTCTGGCACACCTAAGAGGCTCACCTCATTTAGGAATGCGAGTACTTGTGGTACTGATTGATAACCTATCGGTTGTTGTGGGTACCTACCCTCACCCTCACCCTCTTTAGGCATATCAGGCCCAAGCGTTTCCACAGCCCACACTTCTGCATTACTAGAGTCAAGTATGGGTTCGTTTCCCCTAGCCATCTTGTTGTCACTGTTCGTAATGGCTCCCCACTGTACGGATGCAGTCCATCCATTTGGAAAGTCCATCTGGAATCCAGTCTTTGTGCTCCTAAACATAAGCGTTTGGCCTCCTCAGATAGGTGTAACCTGGGTCGGGTTCAGCTATCACATCTTCAGTAAGCTGCAAGGCTGTGTCGTCATAGAGGGTATGTACCCACGCTCCGCCACACTCATCACATATACTGAGAGTTATTGTGTTGCCGTTTACGATAGTTGGAAACTGTTCTAAATGTCCGAGACATTCCTCTTTCATACATGCTTTATACATAACAAATACTCCTTATGCTATGCGATTCCTGGTATATACATGGTGTTATTCTCCATCGCACTCCTTTAGTGGGTATCTACCCACACTTAGTTTTCGGGGGCATAGTGGTGGTCAGGGTTAAACATGGCCTGAATACCACCCTCTGCCCCTCCTGCGTACTTGGCATACGCTATGCCATTCTTTACCTCGTATCCACAGGAGAAACAGCTTGGTTTTGTACAGTAAATGCGTAGTTCACAGTCGCAAGTCTCATATGCGAAACCGCATTCAAGATACATTGGACAAGTTATACTGCTCATCTCATTTCCTTTGGTGGGTAAGTACCCACACTTATTTATTATTGTTTGTGGGTAAGTACCCACATCCATTTATTTTTGGACGCACACGTGCCGTGCCGGGCGTGTTACGGCCATCGGCTGCCTATATTTCCTCTGGAGTCCACGTGCTGACATGAAATGACATGCGACGTGACCTAATGGTGGTGACTATTTGAAAGCTGGAATGCTCCTTATCTAGATGTAAAGCCCAGAAAAGACGACATTTCCCCTTGAAGTGATACCACCTTGCACAATCTATCTTCATAAGATTCCTCCTGGTGGGTAAGTACCCACATTGCTTATAGATTCCTATGGTAGGCTGTGTGAAGGGTGACTACCCTTAACTTGTTGCGACAGCTTCTTTCTTGCTGTCTTTTTTGGTTGTTTCTATGTCTTGGTGTACTTTGATTTCTGAGCCACATTGTCTGCATTTTGCTTCAAGTGAGGCTTGAACAGCTACTAGGTCAGTTTCAAGTACATTGAAAGTGCCACGGATTTTGTTCATGTCACAATCAGGAGCACATGTCATCCTGACCCTTGGCTTTACTGGCTTGGCTTTTTCATTCTTGAAGCCCTTGGTCAGAGGAAAGTTTAGAATTCTCTGAATTTCGGCCTCAAATTGTTCAGCCAATGCCTTGGTATGTGGGTTAGTACCCACACGATTCCGTGACACGATTTTCATATCAATGTAACTCATCACCTCGTTAAATTCGGGTGTGTAGTTTCCTTTCTCGTGCTTGACCTCTTTGCCCATCAATTTTAATGCAACGTGCCCAACGATGGTTCCAGCCCCAGCCACGACTAACTCTGGGTTTTTCATGTACTCAGGATGTCCTAACCATACTGTGACCTTGAGAGAGTCATTAATACCCTCGTCTGTGACGGTCACAAGTGAGGCTGTCTTCCATGCTCGACGCTGACCTGTAGTTCCTTTCTGAGTGGGTACAATGTAGAGTTTAAAGTCTTGATCGCCCTCTTCAAATAACTCAGATGGTACTAAATCGGCCAAATGTTGCACTATTGGTAGTAGATCGGATTCTCCGAAATCGTTTATCATTTTCTGTGTGTCTATAATGAACTTGATCATATTATTTCCTTATCGGCACACACAGCCAACCATAGCAACCTATAAGCTCCTCATCCCAATTTAAGGGGGGACGGATGTGGGTACGTACCCACCAACCTATCTATTCAGTTTTATTCGTAGTGCTCTCCAAAGGCACTCGTTACCGTTGTTATGTTTCTATCTTTGCCTAGGAATCGGCTCGTTTTAACTTCACCTTTATTCCAAGCATTACCGTTTCGTATTTGTCTTTCTGCATTCCTAGCCCCAACCCTATAACGCTCTGTAGTCTTGACCATAGAATATGATCGGCTCTTAATGCGTACCTCAAGGCTGATAGCTTCAAGATTCCTCTTAGCTATTCGCTCCTGAGCGGTTGGTCTAGGTTTTCTGTGCCTAGCCATATTTACGCTCCTCATCCCAATTTAGGGGGGGACGGTTGGGTGGGTGACCACCCACAACCCTTTATTTATTTATAGGTATTTGCAGACCTCATGATTACAAATATTGAATCCAATTGGAAACCGTCCAGCTAATCTAGCCTTAATGGCTCGGATAGCCATTTTGTGGTGGTCAAGCTGTTCAATGCTGATCTCAGCATCTAAGTACATTTGCCTAATCGCTGCTTCTGTCTGTCTCATTTGGTTTACCCCCTATTTAAGATGTCTTAAGAGTACACTAAGCATCATGACATATCAATAGATATCCAGCTAAAATAGGGCGTGTTAACAAACTTGTTACAACTAGTCCCAGATTTCGTGAATTCTGGGCCATGTGTCAGAAAACATGAATTAAACTTCAGGGTTTTTAGGGGTAGTCAGATTCAGTAATGTAGATTCATGAATGAAATGCCTGGAATCCAGATTCGGTAATAATTATTCATGAACCATCTATCATGTAAGGCCAGTATTGAATTATCTAGCATGATTAAAGATTCATGAACAGTGCTGCATGATGTGATATTCATGAAATAAAACACAGGATCCACAATACATGAAACAAACTTCATGTATATATTATTCATGCAATCAGGATCAGTAATATTAATTCATGAAATCTACTTCATGTATTGAAAAAAAGAAATATCCGAGCCGATAGGCGTTGGGGGGTACCTTTATATTAGTATGTAGTACTTCACACAATTTCTCAGGATTTTGGTACCCTTGGTATGTGCTCAAAAATTTTTTGGAGGTAGAAATGAAGGTTAAGATAATGATAGCTGTTCTTGGAACGGTGGTAGTTGGGGGTGTTGTAGGTACCCTGTTCAAATTTAATACAGGGAAACATTAAATTTAAACATTAAATTTAAGAACTTAGGAACAAATTTAATGCCTCTAGGAACAAATTTAATATTTAATGCCCCATTAAATTTAATATTAAATTTGGGACTCTCTTATATATATATATATATTAT
>CAYFGZ010000187.1:0-4481 GCA_964342575.1 uncultured Nisaea sp.
AAAAAATATTCTTGCCGCCTTAATTAGCGGTTTTGAGGTAGCAGCCGGATTAGGAAATGGTGCGGGGCAACCCGCTAATCTTAATGGCTTCCATGCTACTGGTATCTTTGGGAGTTTTGGGTCCACGGCGGCGGCAAGCATATTATATAACCTGGGGAAAGAGGAAATACAAAACGCTTTTGGTGCATCAGCTACCCAAGTAAGCGGATTGAGTGCCTCTTTCGGGACAATGTCAAAACCCTTCCACGCGGGCAAAGCAGCCTTTAATGGAATCCTGTCTTGCGAATTGGCTATGGAAGGGCTTGTTACAAAGAAAGACCTAATTGAACAAAATGGTGGTCTTTCATCATCTCTTTATCAAAATGCAAAAACGCACTTGGCCAAGCTTAATTTCTCCAACGGTTGGGAGATTACGCGAAATACATTTAAACCCTATGCAGCTTGTCTTTTAACCCACGCCTTGATTGATGCCGCACTGGATATAGAAAAAAGAGTATCTTCTAATGAGATAAATAAAATCCGTGCTATCGTGAGTGAACCAGCCGCAAAACTTGCTAATATACCAAAACCACAAACACCTTTAGAAGGAAAATTCAGTCTCGCCTATTGTGCGGCGCTTGGACTTTGCGGCAATCGGGCTGTTGAAAAGGATTTTTGTGAAAAAAAAATGGCGGAACCAGAGCTAAAAAGACTAACAAATTGCGTTGAGCTAGAACCAAATAAAGATATGCCTCAGACAGCAGCGCAACTCATCATTAGCTTAAATAATGGCTCGGAACTGACTGCTAACGTGCCACTGGCATTGGGGAATCCAGATAACCCAATGAACTGGGAAGATATTTGGAATAAGTTTTCGGCATTGGTCGAACCGACTTTAGGACAGCGGACATCTAATCTATTCACTTTATTGAAGAATTTTGAAGAACCCGGTAGCCTTTCAGAATTTGTCGCCTTAGTCTCGGCTCATTCGTAAAGACACATACCTGACGAAATAATCTCTTTAGGTTAAGGCAAATATTGGATGCTTGCGTTAGCCGACCGTTATCTATAAAGGTGTGGAATGTATAAGTTAACAACCCAATCCTTACTTTTAGCCTGCTTAATATTTTCATTTCCGGTGTTTGCCCAGGAGAAGCCTCCCTTAGTTGGAAATGGCGCCCACCAATGCAGCTTAATGTTATCCAATATTAGAAAAGAGAAAGATATAAAGGACTCCTACTCTCAATGGGTTTTTGGTTTCATGTCATCGTTGGCTCTAGTACATAGCCAACCTGTTTTTGACCTCAGTAACCCTGAGGAAATATGGCTAGCGATCGAAACTATTTGTGAAAAGAACCCAAAGCAACACGTCTTCGAGGCTAGCTCTGTCGTATATCTACAGCTGCTCGAAATATTGTTAAACAAAAAATAATTTATCACAGTCTTCTTAAAAGCATAGGTCAATTTTTCTACAAATTTGTGCGATCAAACGGTTCATAAAAATCGATTTCGGGTCCAGACGGGATAATACCATACGGATTTAGCATTAAATGGCTACCATAATAATGTGTTTTGATATGGTCTAAATCTACGGTGCTAGAAATTCCAGGGAGCTGAAACAATTCTCTTGTGTATGCCCATAAACTTGGATAATCAACTATACGTTTATAGTTACACTTAAAGTGTCCAAAATATACCGCATCAAACCGAATGAGGGTAGTGAAAAGGCGCCAATCCGCCTCTGTGATTCGATCTCCGATTAGGTAACGGCTCAACGATAAACGTTTTTCTAATTTGTCCAGCCGCCGAAATAAAGCGCTGTAAGATTTTGAATAAGCGGCCTGGGTTTTAGAAAAACCCGTCTTGTATACCCCATTGTTAATATCGTTATAGATGTCGGTATTAACCAAATCAATGTCAGCTCTTAACTTCTGCGGATAATAGTCCATTGCGTTACCGGTAATCTTATTAAAAGCCCAATTAAACATTCTAATAATTTCTGAACTTTCATTAGACACTATAGTTTTCGTTTCTCGGTCCCATAGAACGGGAACACTGGCTCGGCTCGTTACCGATTGATCGGCAGCCAAGTAAACTTCGTAAATATTTGATTTTCCGAGTACAGGGTCACCTGTCGTCCCCTGGTAATCGCTCCTTAATTCCCAGCCCTTCTCTAACATTAATGGATGAACTATCGAAGCGGTTATATGATCATTCAATCCCTTCAACTGACGAAAAATCATCACCCTATGAGCCCAAGGACAAGCAAGAGATACATATAAATGATACCGACCACTCTCCGCTTTAAAGCCACCTTTCCCGGTTATTCCCGGTTTTCCGTCAACGGTGATCCAATTGCGAAAAATGCTCTCCTTTCTAGCAAATGAGCCATCGGGTGTTGGTTTTTCTATGTCTCGATCAGTCCAAACACCCTCAATTAATGTTTTCATGTGAATTGCTTTCATAAATTTTAAGTATGTTTAAATTATTCAATGCAAACAATAAAAATACAGCCGGTTAAACAATGTCGTTTGTTTATTTAGCTGTTAACGGCATAGAATAAAATGCAATCAGACAGAATCTTTTAGTCAAGAGGAATTATCATGCCTATATTTGAAAACGGTTCAGTTAAAATTTTCTACGAAGATGCCGGATCAGGAGTTCCTTTACTAGTAATTCCGGGGGGTGGATTAAATGCAACAGTCCACGGCTTGAGGAATCACGCCTTTAATCCACTGGAGGAATTTCGCGATAAATATAGGGTAATAGCATTGGACCTACGTAATGCTAATACCGGAAAAACCGTCGGACCGCTTGAAATAGAAAAAACTTGGGATGCTTTTACTGAAGATCAATTGGCTCTTATGAAACACCTTGGCATAAAACGTTTCATGGTTTTAGGGTTTTGCATAGGAGGTCCAATGATATGGAACCTTTTAAAGCGGGCAAATGAACAAGTTATATCCGCTACCCTGGTTCATCCCAGCGGCTATATATCGAGCCATCCAGACATATACTATAGAAATAATATGACAGGCTGGGCGCCCGAATTCATAAAGCAAAACCCTGAAATAAATCTGGAAACGGCTTCAGAATTTCTAAATAACATGTATACAAAGCGGGCGGATTTTGTATTTACTGTGGATCGAGAATTCGTACGAAATTGTCAAACACCTGTTCTAATTTTACCGGATGATATCCCGGCGCACCCCTACGCCACTGCAATGGAAACCGCATTGTTAGCCCCCCACTCTCAGGTTAGCCTATATCCCTGGAAGGAAAACGATAGAAAGATAGAGTTAGCCCTGAGGCATATTAATGGATTCTTAGCTTCATACGCCTAAAACTCTGTCAAGGCTGAATTAAACGGAACGACAACGTCTTCGCGGCGGCAACTGAAGGTTCGCGGGGCGACAGTTCGTTGCTGTTGCTAGCCCCCTATCAACCGGTTACCGGGTCCTCAGGTGGTGGAGGCATATCCGGTTCGGCTGCCGGCGGCGGCTCAGGTGCAGTCATAGGTGCCGGGCCTGGATCTGGAGCCGGCCCGCCCTGCGCAGCAGCGGCATCTGCGGCGCTCCCAACCGCATCAGCTACGGGATCAAATGGAGCCGGCCCTGGGTCCGCTGTCCCCCCAAATAATGCCGCGTCTAAGGCACCCCCGGGTCCCGCCGGATCGAATCCACCCATAGCGGCGGGCGGCATGGAATCCATCATCGCTGGTGGCATACCACCCATAACGTCTGGAGGCATAAAACTCATCATGTCAGCATCCATACCACCCATCGCCTCCGGTGGCATGTGGCTCATCATAGCCTCGTCCATACCCATCATGGCTGGTGGTGGCATAAAACTCATCATATCAGCACTCATACCCTCCATCGCATGAGGGGGGCAGAATTCCATATGTGCGGCACTCATACCACCCATAGCTTCCGGCGGCATATAACTCATCATTGACGCATCCATACCTCCCATGGCTGGAGGCGGCATAAAACTCATCATCGAGGCATCCATTCCTCCCATTGCCGGAGGAGGCATAAAGCCCATCATTGGTGCATCCATACCCATCATTGCTGGGGAAGGCATAAAGCCCATCATTGACGCGTCCATACCGCCCATCGCTGCCGAAGGCATAAAACTCATCATCGACGCATCCATTCCCATCATTGCAGGAGAAGGCATAAAACCCATCATATCAGCGTCCATACCTCCCATCGCTGCCGACGGCATAAAACTCATCATCGATGCATCCATACCCATCATTGCACCAGAAGGCATAAAGCTCATCATATCAGCGTCCATACCCATCATTGCACCCGGAGGCATAAAACTCATCATTGACGCGTCCATACCGCCCATGGCATTCGCCGGCATAAAGCTCATCATCGATGCATCCATACCGCCCATGGCAGCTGGTGGCATAAAGCCCATCATATCGGCACTCATACCACCCATCGCTTCTGGCGGCATAAAACCCATCATGTCGGCACTCATACCACCCA
>CAYFGZ010000188.1:0-4332 GCA_964342575.1 uncultured Nisaea sp.
AAAAGAAGCTGAAGATTGCATCCGACAGCTTCCAGGCGTTTTGTCGGTAACGGCTGTTCTGACTGCTCACCGAGCGGGGACACACAGTCAGGCTAATTCAAAGGAAAACGATAAAAATGGACCGCAGCATCCTTCTTCCGATAGGCCCCGCGAACTAGCTCCCAACGTAAAAACTATTATAGCCATAGCATCTGGAAAAGGTGGGGTCGGAAAATCCACTACTGCGATAAATATTGCGGCTTCTTTAGCAACTCAAGGTTTGGCTGTGGGTCTTCTTGATGCAGACATTTATGGACCATCTTTACCTAAAATGATGGGAATAAAAGGCAAACCAACAAGCCACGATGGAAAAACACTAGAACCCTTAGAACAGTTTAATATTAAATGTATGTCGATCGGATTCTTAGTACCAGAGGACTCCCCCACGATATGGCGTGGTCCCATGGTAATGAGTGCTCTAGAACAAATGTTGAGAGATGTTGAATGGGGTGCACTAGACACTATGGTAGTCGATATGCCGCCTGGGACAGGAGATGCTCAACTTACAATGTCTCAACGTGTGCCTTTAGCAGGCGCCGTTATCGTATCTACTCCCCAAGATATAGCTTTATTAGATGCACGAAAGGGCCTAAATATGTTTCGAAAAGTTAATGTTCCGGTCCTAGGGATCGTAGAGAATATGAGTACTTTTGTCTGCCCTGCGTGCGGTGAAACTAGTGACATTTTCGGCCATGGCGGTGCGAAGGCAGAAGCACAAAAATTAGAAGTCGACTTTTTGGGAGAAATCCCCCTGCACATGGACATAAGGCGAGCATCGGACGACGGCTCTCCAATAGTTTTATCGGAGCCAGACAGTCCACACGCTTTAGCATATAAAAAAATTTCGACTGCTATTTGGGAAAAAGTCGGATCATCTGCTACACCCTTACAGAAGCCCCCTCCAAGAATAATTGGTCCCTAATGACCTTTATTTGTTTTTGAGCGCTTTAGACAGACATAACTGTGTGCTATATCCATGGTACCACTAGCGGCTACATACCTACGTTCCGTCTCGGACCAGTCGTCCATATTATACTCGGGAAAATAAGTGTCCCCGACGGGACAAATGTGTACTTCCGTCTTGTAAATTTTTTCCGCTATTGGAAGTGCATATTCGTAGACAAGCGCACCACCAAAAACAATTACCTCATCTGCTTTCATCGATAGGGCAATCTGTTTTCCTTTCTGGAGTGCTTCATCAAAAGTTGCAGAAACGACTACGCCTGGCGGAGAGAATTTTTGGTCTTTGGTTAGCACAATAGTCTGCCGACCTGGTAATGGTCGGCCTATCGACTCGAAAGTTTTTCGCCCCATTATCAGAGGTTTTCCGAGAGTAAGATGCCGCACCCGTTTGAGATCTGCTGGTAAATGCCATGGTAAATCACCATGGCATCCAATCACGCCATTCTCCGCAACTGCAACAACGATAACAAGACTTGGAGCGTGAGAATACATGGAAGACTAAACTGCCACTTCAGCCGCTATATGCGGGTCAGGATAATAACCTACTAGACTAAAGTCTTCGTATGAAAAACTAAAAATATCCTTTACCTCTGGGTTCAAATTCATCTGTGGAAGCTCCTTGGGATCCCTTTTTAATTGCTCATTTGCCTGTTTTAGATGGGTTTTATATATGTGCGCATCGCCCAGTGTATGGATAAATTCACCCGCGTTCAAACCACTGACCTGCGCCATCATCAGCGTCAATAATGCGTACGATGCTATGTTGAAAGGAACGCCGAGGAAGATATCGGCACTACGTTGATACAGTTGACATGATAAATTCCCTTCCGCTGCGTAAAATTGGAATAAGCAATGGCACGGAGGAAGGGCCATGTTCTTCAAGTCGCCAGGGTTCCAGGCAGTAACGATCAGGCGTCTAGAATCTGGATTGGCTTTCAAATCCTGCACAATATTACTAATCTGGTCAACCAAAGCACCATCTAAACCAGGCCACGACCGCCATTGGGCCCCATAAACGGGGCCTAGGTCACCATTTTCATCTGCCCAATCATCCCAAATACGAACGCCATTTTGGTTTAAATAAGAAATATTAGTATCGCCCTTCAGAAACCAAATCAGTTCGTGAATGATCGATTTTAGGTGCAGTTTTTTTGTCGTCAACAGTGGAAATCCATCTTGCAGATTAAATCTCATTTGATGACCAAATACCGAAACGGTACCAACCCCAGTTCGATCCGCTTTTTCTACACCCGTGTCAAGCACCATTCGAATTAGATCAAGATATTGCCTCATCTGCTGTACCTTTTTAAAACCAAAAAATGCGATCCCAGAAAACAAAAAGTTTTCCTTCGCATTTAGGAAGTCGCAAGCTACATTACCATAACCTGAAAATCTAGTTTCTAGTCAGATTATTCGTGAATTCCGAGGAGAACTCAAACGTTAGTTCGATGACGCACAATCTCGATGAAATCATGGGAGAAACTCGTCTCTTAATTGAAGAAGGCAAACTCGAACGCGCTAAGTCTATCCTTATGCGCGAAAGAGAGAATTTGCCGAACGACCCGTTGCTTAACCTTCAGCTTGGTCGAATTTTTGTTCAGCAGAATCGCACAGAGGAATCACTTCATTTTCTATGGTCAGCCTACAACATAGCTCCAAATATGCCTTCCGGGGTGGCAATCCTTGCTTTGGCACTTCAGAAAACGGGAAAAGCTTTTCATGCTCAAAAAATACTGCGGCAAGCGCTGGTTAATGACCCATCAGATATCGTTCTTCTAACTAGATATGCAAGCCTATTACAGTTTCAGCAAAATTTTCAGCGATCCATCACATTCAATGAAAGAATACTTGTAATCTTTCCGATGTCTCTTCTGGCACACGCCAACATAGCCGAAGCATTTGCTGAACTTGAGGACTATGACCAGTCTCTAAAAAATATAGAAGAGGCCCTAAGTCGCGCCGACGTGCCGCAAGTGCGTTTGAACAAAGCAATCAATCTATTTCTAATGGAACGTTATTCGGACGGATGGTCTGAATACGAGGCGCGACTGGATCCATCTATTCCTGAAGCTCCCAAACGTTTATTGCGGGTACCACGCTGGAACTGGGAAACACTGAAAAATAAAACTATACTGGTGTGCAGCGAACAGGGAGTGGGTGATGAAATATATTTTTCTGCCTATATACCCAAAATAAAAAAATTAGCACAAAACGTCATAATGGAAACGGATCCCCGACTTGTTAACTTGTTCAAACGCTCGTTCGATGGAGTAAACGTGCATGCGTATTCCCGCCGGATAATAGATGGAAGACCCATTTTCAGCTACGGTTGGCTAAAAAAAATGAAAAAACCAGATTTTTATATTGATTTGGCGAGCCTTCCCCATTTTCTATCAGACACGCATGTTCATCCTCTTAATAACGGATATCATCTGAAACACGACTGTAAAGATGGCCTATTTTGGCGCGAAGAGATTGAAAGGCTATCCGTCGGAAAACCTGTAATCGGCCTATTTTGGAGAAGCGGGTTATTTACCCCAGAACGCCAACATTTTTATCCTTCCATTAGGTTTTGGGGACCGATACTTACTATGCCAAACGTTTGTTTCCTGAGTTTGCAGTATGACGATCACGCGGATGACATCAAATTAGCCCAAGAACTATTCGATGCCTCTTTTATAAAAATCCAGAGCGCTGACCTTCGGAATGATTTAGACCAATTGGCGGCCATATGCTCTGGTCTGGCGGGTGTTATTTCTCCCTCTACTACTACGGCGCATCTTGCAGCAGCGGTGGGCACGAAAACTATAATTATAGACAAAACTAAAACATGGTCACCAATTGTAAATAATTTTGACGCTATTCTTCCCTCAATAGAACATATTTATCCACCAACGGGAGCCGGTTGGAATTGGGTATTCGAGCAAACTCGCGGTAAAGTAGAGCGCTGGCTAGACTAATTAACCCATCAGACTACATTACAATCAATCCAGGTCTTCCAAATCTAAAAAGATGCCCTATAATTGGCCTGCCGGCTTGCCGGCTATGGCGATAAACGGAGCGTGGAATAAGCGTAGCGGACCCGGGGGCAGTACCCGGCGCCTCCACCAAATTTCCCTATTATCTTAAGGGGGCGAAACAGGATCGACGCGCGTTGTAAAGACGTTACTTTTGCTCGGCATTGCACCACCGTTATCGGGCTAAATAATAGTTGCAAACGACAACTATGCGGAGGCACGCCTCGCTGCGTAAGCGGTCAGGTAGCCTTATTTAAGTCCATGTGGTTCGCACCGCATGGCGGGGTTCGGGGTGCACCTGGCAACAGAAGCA
>CAYFGZ010000189.1:0-4280 GCA_964342575.1 uncultured Nisaea sp.
GCCGTTAGATTGGAGAGCCCTGGCGGTGGGGGCTACGGGGAGCCATTGTCAAGAACCATGGAAGCAGTGTTGGAAGATATTAGACTTGGTTATGTCAGCCCTAATGCCGCTAGATCAGACTATGGGGTTGTTGTCGATTTAGAAGGTAAAATAGATTCTATTGCCACGAAAAAAAAGCGAGATCAAAATTTAGAAATTGAAACAACATCATGAAAAAAAATCTAATTGTTGGTGTTGATGTAGGTGGGACGTTCACAGACGTTTTTATACTGGATGAAATTAATAACTTGGCTGGTGTTGCGAAAGTTCCCACAACATCTAAGGACCAATCGATTGGATTTCTTAATGGAATCCTTACTGAGTTGAATGAACTATCTGAAGTAGCCACTATAATTCACGGTACGACTGTTGCTACCAACGCATTACTAGAACGAAAGGGGGCAAGAACGGGGATTATCACGTCTACTGGTTTCAAAGATGTTCTTGAGATGCGTCGTAGAGATAGGCCTACTACTTGGGGATTATGGGGTAAATATGATCCCGTCGTCCCCAGAGATTTTCGGATGGAAGTAAGGGAACGTATACTTGCCGACGGCTCGATTAGAGAGCCCGTTAATGTCGACGAAGTAAAAAAAATCGGGAAGGAGTTATTGAAAAAAGGCTGCGAGGCTTTGTCTATTGTTTTTATAAATTCATACGCCAACGATGAAAATGAAAAAATCGCTAGAAGTGCTATTCAAGATATTTGGCCTAACCCGCATGTGACTGTTTCGAGCGAAATTCTGCCAGAGATAAGAGAATTTGAGAGAGTATCAACAGCCACATTAAATGCGGTTCTGCAACCGGTTTTAAATAATTACCTGATTACTTTAGAGAAAAAACTTAAAGAGAAAAACTTTATTGGTCAGGTTTTGATAGTTCAGTCAAATGGAGGCGTTATGTCGGTTGACACTGCAAAGGCCCTGCCGATAAAAACGGCTTTATCGGGGCCTGCAGCAGGCGTTATTGCGGCATCGCATATAGGGGTGGAGGCTGGACAACCGAATATCATAAGTTGCGATATGGGTGGAACAAGTTTTGATGTGTCTTTAATTTCCGCTGGGCAGAGTAAACTTGCAGCACAGACGTCAATTGATTTTGGTATGGTTATTCGATCCCCAATGGTTGAAATTATTACTATTGGGGCTGGAGGTGGATCTATCGCTTGGGTGGATGCTGGTGGCTTACTGCAGGTAGGACCGGAGTCTGCCGGTTCTGATCCCGGACCAGTTTGCTATGGGTTAGGAACAAAAAGTCCAACCGTAACAGATGCAAATGTTGTTTTGGGAAGGATCAACCCCAATAATCCAATTGGTGGAAAGTTGGAAAAGTTGGATATTGATGCAGCCACGAAAGCGATCAATATTTGCATAGCGGAACCCCTAGGGATAGATGTTATGGAGGCTGCAGAAGCAATAATTAGAGTAGCAAATGCCAAAATGGCGAGTGCAATTAGACTCGTTTCTGTTGAACGAGGTCATGACCCAAGCATTTTTGCTGCGATGCCGTTTGGAGGTGGGGGAGCACTGCATGCGGGCGCTTTGATCCGCGAGATTGGCCTATCCTGTGCTTTAGTTCCTCGTTTTCCCGGTATAACAAGTGCACTAGGGTGCGTGATTGCCGATATGCGGCATGACCAAGTTCAAACTATTAATAAGACATTGGAAGAAGTGGATTTAGTTTCTTTAGATAAAGAAATTGTTCGGCGTCGAGCAGTAGGGCATGCTGTATTAGATAATGCTGGGAGGATTTTTGAAAGTCGCGAAGACCAAATAGAACTCGATATGCTCTATATAGGTCAAACACATACGATTTCGGTTAATTTACCGTTAACTGTCAAGAATGGAACTAGCCGGGTTAGTCGGAAAATAATAAATACCGCTTTCGAGAAAAGTTATCAAAGTCATTTCGGACGTTTATTAGAAGGATTAGGAGTTAGAATAATGAATGTGAGAGTGGCTGTGATAGGAAAGCGGCCGCGTTTTGACTTATTGTTACTTGCGCCTTCAGAAAAAACGACAGTTCAGGACGCTATTAAAGAAAAACGAAAAGTGTATATAAATAAAAACTGGGTTGAGGCAACTGTTTTTAATCGACTTAGCTTGCCCATCGGCGTCTCGATAAACGGTCCTGCTGTTTTAGAACAACCGGATGCCACTATTTTTTTGGAATCAGATATGGTTGGAGAGGTCGATGACTTTGGAAATTTTAGAATAGTGATGAAGTAATGACGATAAATCTACAGGAACTCGACTTGCAAAAAACGGCCTTGATTTTATGTGATCTACAAAATGACTTTTTGCATTCGGATGGTGCGTATGGAAGGAGCGGTATTACCTCCCCAGAGATAGCGGCGGTACCAAAACGAATGGTGGCCGTAGCGAATGCAATGCGAAGTGTTGGTTCTCTGATTGTTTCCACTCACTTCACGTTAGTTCCAGGGCGAACTGGAGAACCGTTAATATCGGATCATCTTAAATCCGTACGTCCATTTCTGGCTAAAGGGGATTTCTATCCTGGGGGATGGGGGCACGATCTCGTAGATTCATTGAAGCCAAGTGATGCCAAAATAGAAAAAGTTGCATTTTCAGCATTTTATATGAGTAGACTTGAGTGGTTTTTAAAAAAAGTAAATATTCAAACCTTAGTTTTCGCGGGAATAGTTACTAATGGTGGAGTGGCTTCTACTCTTAGGGATGCTCATGTAAGAGATTTTTCTACTATCTTATTGAGTGATGGTTGCGCTGCATTTGATACAAAAACTCACGAAACAGCAGTGATGGCTTTAGAGCCTGTTACAACAATCAGTACATGCAAGGATTTCATTGCAGGTATCATAAAGTGAGCAATGTTATATTCATCAATGATGATTTTGAATTTGACGTAACGGTTCCCCTTATTGTTGTTGGAGCCGGAGCCGCTGGCTTGATCGCGGCTTTGGCTGCTAGCGATAGTAAGGTTCAAGTTCTGGTTGTCGAGAGAGATGCAAGCCCAGGTGGGTCGACATCGTTATCTTCTGGATTAATACCGGCGTGTGAAACTCGGTGGCAAGCGTCTGCCGAAGTCGAAGATAATGTTGCTATATTTATGGACGATATCCAAAGAAAAAATAAAAAGCAAGCAGACGAAAAATTGCTGAAAAAGGTCTGTTCAATCTCGGGTGAGGTTTTGCATTGGTTGACTGACAAGCATGATCAAGAATTTAAACTTGTCGACGATTTTCTTTATCCCGGACACAGCCTTCACCGAATGCATTGTCACCCCAAACGCAGTGGAAAAGCATTTATCGATAACCTGTGGTTTGCCGCTGAAAAAGCTGGTATCGACGTGATTACGTCAGCCATTGTGACTGACATATTCGCTTCTAAGAGTTCTCATGTTCGAGGGATTAGAATTTCTAGGCCAGATGGAACAGCTGAAAATATTGGTTGTGATTATATAATATTTGCCTGCAATGGGTATGGAGGAAACCCTGCTATGGTCTCCAAATATATTCCAGAGATGGAAGATGCAATGTATTTTGGACATCAGGGGAATCGAGGGGACGCCATTAAGTGGGGAATAAAACTGGGCGCTGCTGTTAAACATATGGGATCTTATCAAGGTCACGGATCTGTCGCCACGCCTCATGGGGTATTAATAACCTGGGCTATAATGATGGAAGGCGGAATTCAAATAAACACAGCTGGCAAGCGGTTTTCTAACGAGCATGAGGGGTATTCTGAACAAGCTATAAAGGTTTTAAGGCAACCGGGCGGTATAGCCTGGAATATCTATGACGAACGGCTACATAAGCTAGCCCTAAAGTTTGGAGATTATAAAGGGGCGTTCAAAAATGGGGCGGTTAGATCTTTCACTTCGATAGATAATTTGGCAACTGATATCGGTGTGTCTAAAGAGGTAATTGCAGCGTCACTTGAGGAATTAAAGGCATTTAAAGTAGGGTTAAAGAAGTGCCCGTTTGGCAGAAATTTTTGGCAAACTAAAATTTTAAGTGGCCCTCCTTATTACGGAGTTAAAGTTACGGGCGCTTTATTCCACACGCAGGGAGGACTAGAAATAGATACCGACGCCTTCGTTTTAAAAAAAGATGGTTTAAAATTACCAAATCTGCTCGCCAGCGGCGGGGCTGCTGTTGGAGTGTCGGGAAAAGGAGTAGCGGGATATTTATCCGGCAACGGCTTATTAACGGCTATTACACTGGGATATATTGCCGGTCAATCGGCCGCACGGTTAATTGG
>CAYFGZ010000190.1:0-4264 GCA_964342575.1 uncultured Nisaea sp.
ACATAGTCGGTTGCCTGTTCCGCACCCTCGACATCTTCGGGGCCACGCGGCTCAAACTTCACAAAATCATCCGTTGCACAAAAAACCTTCATCAGCCCCGGCATCATCATTTCGATAACGTCGGAGACTTCGGTTTGCACAACTTGAGAACGGCCATCGATCTCGTTGCCAAGCTTATTACCTAAATAATAATCAAGGCTGGTTTGCCGATCTGACGCATATTCGCTGTCGTGATAATTTACCGCTTGTTCGATTTCACTGCGAACTAAAGCTGAAAATTCAAAATCATCCATTAAATAAATCCATCTGGAGTTGTCGCCTCATAAAGAACATCGCCCAACAAGCCGCGCATTTTGTAAGGCCCACGATGCTGGCGCTTATCGCTGCCGCTATAATTTATAAAGTCGCTTAATCCGCGCTGGTCGTCTAATAGGCCAGGGATGGCGGCGGTTATGGGGTTGCTAAACATTTCTGTTTTAGACCCGCTTAATTCTTGAACAATTTGATTGAGCGCAGAAATTGCATCGTCATACCCACCATCAGCGATATTGTAATCCGCTGGTTCATGCAAACCGCTTTGCCGTGTGTGATCCGAAAAACGAATTTTTAACAATTCTTCGACTGCATCACCATCTGCATCAAATTTTGTCGGCACATAAAGATATTCACTACTAATACCCTCCCGACCAGCCGTGTCGTATTCTATGCCAAGTTCATCAAGAACCTTTCTAAACGCCGCCGCACGGGCATGATGATCTGAATGCCCTAAAGCACCTTCAAGTGTCCCTACTTCATCTCTTGCAATCATATTAGATAAAACACGGCTTTCGGTTGCACCCCGGTCCCGCAAAACAATATCGGCAAACCCATCTTCATCCAGACTGATAAGCTCGACCCCGAAATCATCACTGCGAAATGGAAATTCTGGATTGGGGTCGAAATCCCTTACCGATCCATCTGGGAAAAAAAATTCTGCGTTTTTCTTTACGGCACTAATTGGCAAAATATCGCCTTCCTTAGCACCAGCGGGAATATCAATATTGTCTAAATAAACATGACCATCTTGAACAAAGCCATCAACTTCAACAGCAAGATCAGCATCAACAAGTATTTGATCTAAATCAAACTTGTCATCGTAATGCTGCACCGCCCGTGCAAGGTCCAGCCGCTCCGCATGCGCTGCATTCGCCGCCTTCACAATCGCCGCTTGCTGATCTTCCGACAAACGATCTCTGACGCGACTATTGCGAATGCGACCTTGCGCAGCATTACTTAACAACCCCGGCAGTGCGGCGGTTGGGGATTTGTTGGCTCCCAATGTGACGCCGTCGCGTTCCAGCACCTTGCTACGGTCGAGAACGTCTTGATCCCAGGTGACGTAATTGCGGGTGCCTTCGCCACCATCACGACTCATTCCATCGAAATACTTGAGGCCGGGGATGCCAGCTTTGCGGAGTGCTTCGGATGCGGCCTCACGTCCACCAAGACCTGCCACGGCCCCCGCATAAAATTCTTCCCCTGTTAAAGAATCATCTAAAAGAACCGCCTTTAATTCTTGTAATTGTTCTTTTAGTTTATTTTTCATTTCAGTCCCGCCAGAACGCTGAACCCAAGGATCATTAAGTCTGGCCTTTACCGCTTTAATTTCTTTAGTAATCTGTTTTCTATCAGCGGCAGATACCGAAACCATATTCGCCAACGCTTCACGAACGCTTTTCGGTTGCTCACTCAGCGGCTTGTCCCAATCAAGATATTTGGCAACGTCAGCGTCGGGGATGTCGAGTTTGTAGAGAGTGCCTGGGGCGCTAACTACAGCCTCCCTAGCGTCCATCAGTTCATCATATCGTTTCGCGGCTTCTCGGCCTTTATCGCTCATAAAATTCCTATAACCAGGGCCGCTATCCTGATCCATAACCTTTACAAGCTCAGACATTTCATCATTGAGGCGATGAACCTCGCCCATGTCTATCACGCCCTCCCGATACGCCGTCGCAACCCCCGGCGCTTCCGCACTATAATGCCCCCAACCATACTCCTGATGACCTTCGCCCGTTCCCATCTTATCCAGCCTTGGCCGTCCATGCGGGTAGCCGGGTTCTGGCGACCATCTGTGCGGCCCACCATGAAATACATTAGCACCAAGCACCGCACCATCTGGTGCTATACCTTTTACCGCTCCTAACAAGCCGCCAACCAGCGGAGCGTCAACCATCGCCGCCGTTGCTGTTTTAGGATCAAGCGGAACCGCGCCCGTCGCCATAGCACCCGTCAAAGCCATATGCTTGTACGGATCATAGAGCAAACTAGGCGTCGCCCATTCAAGCTGTTCGTATTCGCTTACATCGTCAATCGGATCAGTAACGGTGCGGAGAAGAAGCGGTAAAACGCCGCCCCGGTAGTTTACCGATGGGTCTAATAAACCAGGCATTACCAGTGATGACCTCCGCTGCCGTGGCCCGTATCACCACCCCAATCCTGATCGCCAAAATCATCAACGTTGACAGAAGGCGAGGGATCATAATCATCACCCGGCAAGGTAGCGATTTCATCAATGTTTATATTATCGATAGCCTGTTGTAGTGCCTCGCTTGGGGTTGAATCTTGTTTCGTCAAAAACTCATCTAGTGTCGGATCACCAAGTATTGAATCATCCAAACCAAACATATTATCCTGGCCGCTAAAGGCGTCATATTCCTCTTGCATTTGCTCTGAACCACTTTGCCCAAGAAGCCCAAAGGTTAAGGCATTAAAAAATTGCGACCAACCAGAAACGTCTGGGTTATAACCCGTCGAACCCTGCACCATATCATCAACGGCGTGAGAGCCCGCATAAGCACCAATGCCGCCGCCCAAAATGCTACCCAACGGACCTAACAACAAACCGCCGCCCGTGCCTAACGTCTGTGCCGCATTAATTGGGTTTGTCAGAACGGACTCGCCACGCGAAAGCATCGTCCCAACCGGGTTAGCTAGTGACGGCGTACCGCCCGCCGTCAAAGTCCCAGGCGGCGCAATGTTCATAGGCGTTGTGCTAAACAAGTTTCCCGGCCCCGGCGTCCCTGGCTGCATATCGACCCAACTAGGATTGTATTCTACGATAGGCGGCGTACCGCCTTCGCCGTCATCGTCAAAAATATCAGTTGTCGGTAATAATGGACGAACAACGCGACGCGGGTCCGACGCAACTTCTTCAGGAACCATGACAACTTCAGTTTCAGGCTTTTTTACAACCTCAACAGGAACCATACCCGTTGACGTATGCCCCGATGCAAACGGTGAAACCGTGCCATACGACGGCATAGCCAAAATCTGCACTGGATCACCAATGCCCAATAAATTCGGATAAAACGCCATTAAACTACCCAGCTCGTATCTGTCTCAATTATGTTGCGCCAGCCATACTTGCTGCCGTGTGCCGCCAATACGGCGTTTGATGCAAAGGTTAAGCAAAAAGCATCTGCTATATCTGGCGAACGTATACCGCGTTTGCGCATCTCGTCCTTGCTTTCAATTTTAATTTTGCCCGTTGACGTGAATGCGAAACGGGGAGCCGCCAGTTCATGAACAAGTTGCGCATCATCTTTCGGAATGACGCACTCCTTCGCCTCGAACCACTCTCGCGCCCTGCCCCATAATTCGTCTCTAAGACGCATATATTTTACCTTCAACGACGCACTTTCAGCGACGTTAATGCTCCTCGCTGGCAAATCTAATTCATGACATCTATCGTGAACGCCTGACCCGATG
This sequence comes from uncultured Nisaea sp., assembly GCA_964342575.1. Classification (GTDB taxonomy): domain Bacteria; phylum Pseudomonadota; class Alphaproteobacteria; order Thalassobaculales; family Thalassobaculaceae. The sequence goes on from CAYFGZ010000190.1 coordinate 3,748, forward strand.
CCGATGCTGTCGATGCAAATCTCTGTCGGCCTATCAATGATTGGCGTGTTCTCGTATTCGTCTAAAACAATACCCGCCAACTCCATTGTCGATTTATCGCGCCAAGTCTTAACCTCGACTAACTCGTTGCCCTTCCGCTTCGCTAACGCCGATCTGTCGCTGCCGTACCGCGCACAATCCAATCCCCAGACAACAGCGGCGGCAGGGCTGGTTTCAATATCCCGATGCTGGGCGGCTTCAATCAAATGAAGCGGGATATAAGTATCCTCATCAGCTTGCGGAAATTCGCCCAAAACGCGCACACGATATGCGTTGCTTTCTTCACCATATCGATTAGCCATGTCTTTAAGGAAATCAGCCGCAACCAAAGGGCTGTCGGAGCAAGAAACCTTTTTAGTCCACCAATCATCCGATAATTCCGTATGCGTTCGATAGAAGAAGCCCTGGCCGCGTACCGGGTTGCCTAAAAGTAGGGTTGTAGCGTTGTGACCCGACATGGAGCCCGCCGCACTTTCAA
>CAYFGZ010000191.1:0-4204 GCA_964342575.1 uncultured Nisaea sp.
AGCCTTATGTGCTTCAACACCCTTTCGAAGGGCTTCGTCTATCGTTAGGTCCATATCCTCAAAAAACCTACCTTGCAATAAAATTGACAATCAAAACATCACACAATACGTCATCAACTCTCTATAAACATAGATTCGCCATCCTGTGTAATTTCTAATAAACTCTCTTGAACTCGGTCGCGCATCATCCAATCCTCTACCCGTTCTCCCAACCCCAGAGCTGCTCGTATTCGAGTTCCGTCAATCTCTCTACAGTCTGTATTTCCTTCTAGTTCTTGATAAATATCTAATTTTGGATTATATCCAATCGCAGGGAAAAATATCGGTTCTATGCCAATATCACCGACTTTATTAAACAACTCCTGATTAGCGTCCTTAGCATAAAATGCTCCTACACCCGTGTGATCTCTTCCAATAATAAAGTGGCTGCATCCCATATTTTTTCTACATAGGGCGGTAAATACCGCTTCACGGGGCCCCGCATACCTGGAATACGTCGCAAAACCACCCAACATTGCTTTACCCTGTGGATAGAGGCCAAACTCAAGCATCGTTTGGTAACTGCGCATTATATGCTGATGCCGGAAATCGCCAACCTTCTTAGGTCCAACAACCGGACTAATAAATAGCCCGTCCGCTCCTAGAAGATCTAGGGCTTTTTTTTGGATATATTCATGGGCTCTGTGAACGGGGTTTCGCGTATGAAACCCAATAATCTGTGACCACCCCTTTTGCGCGAAGATAAACCTTGACTGAACAGGCGTTAGTTCAAAGTGCCTATAGGCGGACGGTTGCCTTTCCAAGAGTTTAATCTCTCCTGCCAAAAACACCTCTCCGCCGTCAAAAAGCCATGCAACACCGGGATGTTCTCGGGAGGTAGTACCAAACCAACGCTCCGCGATATCACTGCGGTCTAGTTCAAAGATTTCCGATACCTCGATTGTAGCATAAGTTACTCCATCACTTCCTTTAAGGGCTACGGTTTCATCAATTTTCATGCCATCGGCATCTTTCCTATTCACGGGCAATAAAATCGGCATAGGCCAAACAGTTCCATCGGGAAGTGCACTATTATCCAAAACGCTGTTTAGTGTTCTACTATCCATAAACCCCCTGAGTGGTGAGTAGGTCCCATGGGCTATTTGCTCACAATCAAGTAAAACTGTTTCAGTTACTTGAACATGACGAAGATTTCTAGCCTCACGTTTTTCATTACTATCCGCATAACGCTGAACAAGACGCCCCCCGTGGGGCTCAATAAGAAGGGAAATGGGTTCCATCGGAAATGATAATTTTTTTGATTGATCGGGATCCTCAAAATTTTGGACAACCTTAAAAACCATTGATGCGCATCCGATAGGATGCATACCTATTGCTGTTTCTGCCGCAAGTACCAAACCATCCGCACCATCCAGTAGAGTATTATAGATATCATTTACTTCGGCTCTAGTGGGCAAGCGGTTCGAAACCATGGACTCTAAAAGGTTGGTTGCCACATAAACCGGTCGATCGCTCTTTTTCCCAACTTTAATTATATGTTTTTGCACTTGAGGGATGTATTCAAGTGGGATCTGCCGGGATAAATCTCCTCTGTCTATTAGGAGCGCATCAGAAAGTTCTGCTATAGACTCTAAGTTAGAAAGTCCTGAAAGAGATTCTATTTTAGAGATAATATATCCATCATTACCCGCAAGCTCCCTAATCTCCTTAACATCGGATGGTTTATTAGCAAACGATAGCGCGAAATTTGAAAGTCTTAACTCTCGTCCTATTCTGATTGCCCTAATATCTTTTTCGCTGAGCGGAGGTAAGGATATGTCGCGCTCAATTGTAACGGCTTTATTTGGTCCAACCACGCCTCCTGTCAAAATCCATAACACGACGTCATCCCCGTCACGCTCCACCACTTGAGCAAGAACAGAATTAAAGTCGATACTTAGAAAATCGCCAAGGCGAAGATCTTTCACAATCTCACGCGGGGACAAATTTATAGTGTTTTCATTTCCGGGAACCGAACGGCAACAGACCCTAACCTTAGTATTTTCCCTAAATTCTATCGGATTTTGAACAAAATCCCCAGTGCGGACTTGAGCTCCCTCTGTGTCAAGGCATATGGGAACGCTAGTGTTGTCTTGAATATGTCGTATCAAGCTCGATAAGTCTTTGAGTTTTGTATGAGACAGGTTAATACGAAACAAATCTACTCCCAAACTCTCAAGCCGCTTCATGATCTGAACATCAAACGATGCGGGCCCTAGCGTACACAGTAACTTCGTTTCTCTTAGTTTCATCGAGTTTCCTAAATTCTTAGTAACAATTTGACATTTCTCTGTTCAACCCTTGAGTACAAGGCAACCTTAGTTAGCTCATTTTACCCAGCAAGTACATTACCATCGAAGCTTTTCAGCAGCCTGAAAGCCGTCCTAACTTGTCCCTATTGATAGAGGTTTTAGCATATGGGGGTAGGTCTGGTACTCGCTTAATACATTCCATCGATCAATCATTCCAGACCTTAGATACATATAATGGCCAAGCTTCATGAATTGTTTAGGGTCCATCCCAATTTCCTTTGAAATTTTTTTTTCAAAATCGAACATCTGGTCGAGCATTGGTCGAATTTTCTCTAAATCTCGCATAAACTGTTCGTGATCATCTTCGACATACCCGAAACTTGCACTAAACGGATAAAAAAGCGTCCGAAGAACAAACTGATCTTCCTCACTAAAAACCACTCCAACTTTTCGTTCTATAGAAGCTTTTCCAAACGGCGGCATGCCCTTTTCCCCAAAATCGGGGCTGCTTGGATCACCCCACCATTTTTTCCCCTGCGCGGTCATCTCATACAAGCATTCTTCTTCCTCTATTTCCAACCAGTCACACAGAGCCCGTATCGTCTGTTCAGGGCGTTCCTTCAAATCCTCAAGCCGTAACCCAACGGATTCTCTCTTTCTAAAAATAACTTTATCAATAGCGAATAACATCACTACTATATGGGTCGCAACAACCTTATAATCATTTTCATAAAAAGGGGTTTTTACCCAAGATTCGCAGCTCTGCACAGGCTCTCGTATCATCATTAAGAACTTGGTATTCGGTGAAGACTTCAAGAAGTTCAACTCAGCATAAGTATCTGGGTTATGAATATGGTAGAAGATCTTGCCCTTTTTACCCGGATTACCCAGCGCTTGCTCGTAAGCCGCATGGATTAATTTAAAGAAAGTAAATGCATCAAGACTATCATAATACGTCATCAGACGCAGAAGCTCTTCACGAAACATCCCCCTGTCTACCTTAAGGACCTCATTTCTCTGTTCACCAACATTGGTCATCCCCTCAAGCTGGCCCACGTTATTTATAAATCTTCCCCCCGTTACCGGAACAGGGTCAGGGGAACTGGCATCAAATAAAACGGAATAAATCGACATAAAACGGTCGACCATTTCATCCCAACCGCCAGCGGTAACCCTATCCCATGTAAAATAGTCAAAAAATTCGCTAAAATAGGTGCTGGGTAATGTCGAAATGTGTGAATGCCCATCAACAAGACTATGTAGTAGTCCCGTACCACTCCTTCCAAAATGGAGGAGTGCAGTTATTTTTTCCGGAAGCGGGGGTGCTACTCCAGCCGAATTAACTTTCGTTGCGGGATTATCAAGGCTAGCCCCTTCATCCAACGAAAGAGATTCAACCGCATCGTCTAAATAGTCTCCTGCCTGCGATCCACCAATTGCCAGTTTATATTGTAGCAGCCTAAATTCTATATGGGGTCGCCCCTCGACAAGGGAAGCGCCAATTGAAGATAACTGTTGGTCTAGAGAAAAATCGAGAAGCCTAACCGCTCTAATAGAAAAAAATATGTTACTCCACGTCTTCCGTAATAGCGGGTTCAAACGCAACGCTTCAAAATACGCTATCAAGGCATGAAATAATGCTTGATCCGAGAGCCCTTTTGCATGAAGCGCCGTTCCCAAATTGTGATGGGCCTGAACATCCTCGGGATCAAGTGTCAACGCCTTTCTATAATACTGTACTCCACTATCGATTTCACTGTTTTCTGCCAGGCATAATCCGATATTATTATATGCATCTAAATACCCAGGCTGAATAGCTAAAACCCTTTGAAACATCCCCAAGGCAACGGCGTTATCGCCTTTTGCTACACATACGACTCCCAAGTTATTATAGGCGTCGACGTAGTCTGCAT
>CAYFGZ010000192.1:0-4136 GCA_964342575.1 uncultured Nisaea sp.
GAAAGTGATTACCCCCATCAATCCCAAGTTTCTTACCTATCATTAATTTATCAAACCCACTATGGGACAAAGCTGGATAAAAAGCCGCCAGCTGCAACTGGAATAGAGCATTCAAGGGGTGTGCAGCAATGACCCATTGTACCGTAAGAGTGGACAAGTAAATCAAATGTTCAACTGGATGCATCGCTAGTCCCGACCAAGGCCCAACCTCTACATTTCGATGGTGGAGTGCGTGAAACCTTTTATACAGAAATTTTGCATGCAACAACCGATGCCCAAGATAGAAGTGAACTGCATGTATAACGGGTGCCAACAATATCAATAAAGCAAACCAACCCCAAAACGCTATTTGGGATGACCCAAAATCGACAAATCCTAGATATCCATTTGCAAAGGCCCAGTAGGTTATGACTTCATAGCCGGTGATTATTGGAACCGCAGACATCAACGTTCTAGCCATATTGTCCCGCACTTGATTCTTAAAAAGGAACCTCCGGCTATCGGTAACAAATGGCTGAGTTGTAAAACGATGCGCATCGCCTTGTCCCTTATAGACATAAAAGTATAAGTGAAGTCCACCGAATAAAAGTGTTATCAGGAATACATTGCGCGCGAATATCAGTCCTACCCAACTGAACTCGAACGTCGCCATGGTAGCAAGTTCAGGTGTTAAATAAGCCCAAGTTAAGACTGTCACGCCGAGCCACAACGCGTTGTAGGGCCACAGGAACCCGGGAAACCCAAACAACCATTTGGTAACTGCTGGCAGCCTAATAGGCCAACTATTTATTGGTGCTAGGGTAATTGGTTTTGCCGGCCTCCACTCCCCACGCTCGTTACGTTCTGATGAAGTAGTGTCGACCACTTTATCCTCCCCACTTGCTTTTAATTAAATTATCATTACTAAGTATAAAAAAAAGTCCTACTGCTACTAACTTACTGAAGCTACATATATTTCTGAAATTGTTTGATCCAGCATTTCGTTAAAATCCTGGTCACTCTGATGAGCTGATAAACCCTCTGTTAAAGCCCTGGAGAAACTTGCCGTCATTCCAGTATTAGCCAATAATCTACGGTTTGATTCTTCCCGGGTATATCCTCCAGACAAAGCAACTACTCTAATAACCCGAGCATGAGATATTACTGGCGAATACAAATTTATTTTTTCAGGTAGAGTGAGTTTAAGCATAACATTCTGCTCTTCTGTTAATGTATCCAACTGCATCATAATTTTTTCGAGTAATATTTCCTCTGCTTCTGCTTTGTCATCAATATTGATGTTTACTTCTGGTTCAATAATTGGTGTTAAGTCATGATTCAAAATTTGTTTCCCCACGTCGAACTGTTGAGCTACATTTTCGGAAATCCCAGTGGCATTGGCACCATTTATAACGGAGCGCATTTTTGTACCAAAGATACCTGCTGTTGTTGCTTTTTTTAAAAGAATATCAAGTTCCGGCATGGGTTTCATTAATTGCACGTCATCTTTATCATCAGCCAAACCTTTGTCCACCTTTAAAAAGGGAACAATGCGACGATCATTCCAAAGGTATTCAGCAGTAGGCCTACCACCCACCTCACGCTCCATAGTGTTTTCGAACAGTATGGCCCCAATTACTTTATTTCCCGTAAAAGCAGGAGACTGCATTATCCTGCATCGCATTTCATGAATAAGGTCAAACATTTCTTGATCGCCATTATACGCACTACCATCGACACCATAAAGTTTCAACGCCTTAGGAGTGGATCCGCCACTTTGATCCAGAGCCGCAACAAAACCGGGTCCACGCGTCATTTGTTCTGTCTGTTCTTTTTTACTCATAGAGCGTTACCTTTTCTAAAAATTTGATGGTAATTTCTCGAATGACTGTCACAAAAGTTATATTTGAAAAAATTGCTCTGCTCAATAGAGCACTACGAACTTTGGAGTTATTTTTTCCAGAAACGTATTAGTCTGCGTAATAAACATAATCGAATAATGGGCAAGTGCTATATTATAATTTCATTCTGAAAACTCGCCATGTTTTCCAACGCCGCTTGCAAACCTTTGTGCCCCCAACACCGCCTCATTTATTTTAGCCCCTTCTGCCCGTTGAGCTTCAAAAATTAAACTGCCCACTTCGTCTTTATCGAAAGCTGACCAAGCGGCCAACCGATCAGCTCGCATAGCCGAGGCTGGAAATCCAGCAATCTCCTTGGCAAGTTTGTTAGCTTTAACAAATGCTTCACCTTTAGGCACCAGACGATTTACCAATCCTATAGCCATCGCCTCTTCAGCGTCGACTGGCCTACCTGTCAGCAGCATATCCAGAGCACGGGACCTACCAACGACTGTGGGCAATCGAGTGGGTGTCCCATCGCTCATAGGAACACCAAATCGCCTGCAAAACACACCGAATATGGCACTTTCGCTGGCCACTCGAAGATCTGCCCACAAAGCAAGGCCTAACCCCCCGGCTACTGCATAACCTTCTATGGCTGCCACAACCGGCTTGCTGCACGGTTTTGCGAGGGGGCCGTCAGACCCTGCCCATGGCCGATAAATCGCTCCGTCTTTCGATATTTCGGCTAGGTCTGCCCCAGCGCAAAACATACCAGCCGCCCCCGAAAGAACCACCGCCAAAACTTTTCCATTATTATTTATATTATCTATGGCGTCAGCGAGTTGTTTTGTAGCCTGCAAATCAAGGGCATTTCTCTGGTTAGGTCTATTAAGGGTAAGATATGCAATGCCATCGACAAAGCTCAACTCTATTCCATTTTGCATTCTTTTCGCCCATCTTTGAAAACAATTTATAGTTCAATCTTAAGATATTGTTGCAGAGATTCGAATATTAATAGGGTCACAGTTCTAAATTATTTTCACCCTGGAAAGTCAAATGTCTCGCATCATCGATCTCGCAATATTACTTTGCTGTATCTGGCTGGCCCCCTCAAATATTCTAAACAGACGCACATCTCGGAATAGTCTTGGCACTGCAGATAATTCTTCCATATAACCCAATCCGCCCATTATTTGGACGGCTCTATCGGCCACCTTTGTAACCATTTCTGAGCAAAATAATTTTGCCGATGCAATATTTATAAATGGTATCGCTTCGTCTTCATCAAATTCTCTGGCACATTCAAGACAAAGTGCTCGGCCGGCCGACATTTCGGCCTGGCTATCGGCCAACATAGCGGCCACTTGTCCAAATTCTCCAATTGGCTGTCCAAACTGCTGCCGCTTTGCCGCATAAATGGTCATTTCGTCAATAAGACGTTGCGCCTGTCCAACACATGTCGCCGCAACATGCAAACGGGCGTGATTAATACCCCTAAGGGCCGCCCGTAGACCTCCACCCTCCAGGCCACCAACAAGAGAATCGGATGGTATCACACAATTTTCAAACCAAACATAGCAGGCGTGGCTTCCCTCATTTCCTAACATTCTTGGCGGTTCACCTATTCTTATACCAGGAGTGTCATGGTCTACAAGAAAAGCAGAAATACCTTCGGAACTTGTCGAATTGGGATCTGTACGGGCCATAACTAAAAAAACATCTGCCTGCGGTGCATTGGTGATATACCGCTTTTCGCCATTTATAATCCAGCCGTTATTTCCGGCTCTCACTGCAGTAGTTTTTAGGGATCCTGCATCTGAGCCCGCCTCCGTTTCTGTTAATGCGAAAGCTCCTGTACAAGCACCTTGTGCCATTTTAGGCAAATATTTTTGTTTTTGTTCCTCGGTCGCGAAATCAAGTATCGCTTGAGATGTGAGACCAATCGTCGTTGAAAATCTCGACCTATAGACGCAGGATGCTTGGCAAAACTCAAAGGTTAATCTTACCTGCTCTTCCATCGAAAGACCCAGTCCTCCATATTGAGCGGGGATAGAAATACCAAATAATCCAATATCTCTAAGAGCATTTGTCAGATCTTCTGGGATACCATCTTCAAGGGAGAGGCGACTTTCCGAAGAAATGAGCAATGTTTGTGACAACTCTCGAACAGCTTTTAAATATTCTTCAAAATTTTTATATGTCCCAAGTATCAATTTCATCTCCCACATTTCGAATGACTTAGTCTCTACGATTTAGAAAATAACAAGCATGTTATATCAACGATTGTCAGCAAGGTGCTTAGCATCAATTATT
>CAYFGZ010000193.1:0-4014 GCA_964342575.1 uncultured Nisaea sp.
CACGAAATCAACGTATTTGACCCAGTCGTCACGTCGCACGATATTCGAGGCTATGACGTCACGTTCATGGATAGTGCGTTACAAACCTGTCACGGCGCCGATGCCTTGATGTTGATGACACCATGGGAAGAATTCCGAACTCTTGTACCATCCCAGTTAGCCACTATTATGAATGGAACGATTATTATTGATCCATATAGAGTACTTAATCCAGTCGATTGTAAAAAAGTCGGCCTACATTATTTTACTCTTGGCAAAAATTACCAAAAGAGATAAACATGTTTCACCTTCACCCTCATGGGCATACTCCTAAACGTGTTGTGGTGCTAGGCGCTAATGGCTTTGTTGGCCGTTCTGCGGTAGTGCAACTCGCCAGTGAGGGCCTCTCAGTTTTACCAATACCTAGAAACGAACTAGATTTATTAACGAATACGGCCGCAGATGAGCTAACAAAGATACTAAAACCTGACGATTCGGTATTGTTCGTAGCAGCACAAGCACCTGTAAGAAATAATCAGATGCTTATTGACAACCTCCGAATGGCATCGTCTGTTTGCCAAGCGATAGACAACCAAGTTGTTTCGCACCTGATCTACATAAGTTCAGATGCTGTCTACGCAGATGACCCAAGTCCGTTGAGTGAGAAATCGATTACCGCGCCGGATTCATTGCACGGTATTATGCACGTGACCCGTGAACATATGCTTCGAACTGTCGCAAAGGTTCCAATTTGTGTCCTCAGACCTACACTTATATACGGTGTTGGGGATCCACATAACGGATACGGCCCGAACAGATTTATTCGTCAGGCGATTTCGAATACTGATCTTTGTCTATTCGGAAAAGGAGAGGAAAAAAGAGACCACATTTGGATTGGGGACGTCGCACGCTATATTAAAAATGTGTTGATTCACAAGAGTGTTGGCGTATTAAACCTGTGTTCTGGTGTCACAATAACTTTTGACGAAATCGCCAAAACGATTCTCAAAAATATAGACTGTACGTCAACAATTAGGTATGTTGATCGATCTGGTCCAATGCCTCATAACGGTTACCGACCTTTTGACCCATCACTTTGTAGACGATTGTTTCCTGATTTTACTGCCGTACGGCCATCCGAGGGTATAGAAGCCTGCATAAAAGAATTCCTAGCAGTCAAATAGTGTGCATCCATCGAGATACTGACAAACGCGTGGCTTATTATCTCATGATAGGTTTTAGTACCTGTACATAACATCAACTGACTGAATTGATTGGCAAGCCACAGGTTTAGTGCATTTACTAAATTGCTATTTCCATCTTCAACGTATTTTCAATACATGATAAGGCTGATTTCTTAATCGAAGTAACAACGACTACAACTTACTTAGTATATGGTTTACAAAATTCATACCAGCATGTTAGAGCAAACTCACAGTATCTTTACGCGAGAAATACTATGAGAAACCCCATCCGTTTTATTGATCTTAAACAACGATTTCTAGATGAAAAAATAGAGATTCTATCGGCTGTAGAAAAAGTATGCACAGCAGGTCACTTTGTGCTGACTGAAGAGGTTGAAATATTGGAGAAACACCTTGCTAGCTATATTGGTGTCAAGCACGTAGTGGGAGTGAATTCTGGAACGGATGCATTAATGATCGCACTTTGGGCGTACGGCATTGGGAAAGGAGATGAAGTCATCACCTCCCCCATTTCATTTGTTGCTACAGTCGGTTCAATTTGCCACGTTGGAGCACGCCCCGTGTTTGTAGATGTTGCATCAAACCAAAACATTGACGTTAATCTTATTGAAGAAGCAATTACTGAAAAGACTAAAGCTATCTTACCAGTCCACTGGGGTGGTCGTGTTGCCAACATGCCACGAATCATGGAAATAGCAAGAAAAAGAAATCTCGTCGTTATCGAGGATGCAGCCCAAGCTATGGGAGCCTATTATGATGGCATCCATGGTGGAGCATTCGGTCATGCCTCTTGTTTCTCTGCACACCCACTAAAAAATCTTAGCGCTCTTGGCGACTCAGGTTTTTTATGTACTGATAATGACGAGATTGCAAACAAAACAAGGCTCTACAGATCACACGGATTGGAATCACGTGATAATTGTCTTTTTTTTGGAGTTAATTCTCGGCTTGATAGTCTCAACGCAGAAGTCTTGAAATATCGACTAACTAGACTTAATGATATTGTAAAGAAGCGACGTAGAAATGTTGAGCTTTATAGAGAACATTTGGATTCACCGTATGTTTTTTTGCCCCCAGAAGACCCTAACGAATATCACGCCTATGTTATGTTTATCGTTCAGGCAGATGATCGCGATTCTCTGCAAACCTACCTAGAACAACAAGGTATAGAAAGTTATATTTATTACGGTACCCCACTACACTTGCAACCAGCATCTCAACAGCTTGGCTATCGTAATGGTCAGTTTCCAGTTGCAGAACTTCAGTGCTCAAAAGTCTTAGCACTTCCGCATCATCAATATCTTTCCGAAAAAGAAATAATACGCGTATGTCAGGCAGTAAACAGCTTCTATTCCACTTAATACTTTAGAATTTTTCTCATCAATGAAGGTCCCGTATAACTATTTGCCTATGCAGTTCGCAGATGTTGAGCGAATCATCTCAGAGTGGAGGCAACTAATTTCGACCACAGAATTTACTTTGGGTCCATTCGTAGAAAGATTTGAAAAACAATTCTCAGAATACTTGGGAGTTAAACACTGCATTTCAACAAATACTGGAACCGATGCACTGATTCTCGCGTTAAAAAGTGTTGGTATCGGTAATGGAGATGAAGTAATTACCGTCACAAATACCTTCTATGCAACAGTCGGTGCGATAGTAGCAACTGGTGCAACACCAGTTTTTGTTGACTCAGATGACCGGTTTCAGATTGATGTAGACAAGATCATACCAGCTGTAACCAACCGCACCAAAGCTGTAATTCCAGTCCATTGGGCAGGCGCATCACCAGATCTAGATGCACTATCGACTATTTGCTCTGAGCACAACATTTACTTGATCGAAGATGCTTGCATGGGAATTGGCACTTCCGTATCTGGCAAACCTGCAGGAACATACAGCTCGGTGAGTGGGTTTAGCTTACATCCCCTCAAATCACTGCACGTAATGGGCGATGGCGGGATGACAGCTACGAATGACGATGATCTTGCCCGATGGCTTAAAACATACAGAAACCATGGGATGGTAGATCGGAACCATATTACAATGTGGGGAATTAATAACCGTCTACAACCTCTTCAAGCAGTAGTTGCTTCCATTGAACTGGAAAGTATTGACAAGACTATTAGAAAACGCCACAAGAACGCAAAAATACTAGATTCGGGCTTGTCCGATCTAAGCGATAGGATCTTCCTTCCGGAGAGGAAAAACTCAAATGTAGAAAATTATTCACTCTACATGGGACTATTTCAGGAACGAGATCTGCTCAGAGCCTACCTTGAACATTTTGACATTGAGACGAAAGTTCACTATCCGATACCACTACACCTGCAAGCAGCTGCTTCGAATCTGCCTTACTCAAAAGGAGACTTCCCTAACTCAGAAAAACAAGCCGAGGAACTCCTAACTCTGCCAGTTCATCAATACTTAGAAGAGGAACACTTACACTACATGATCAATAAAATACATGACTTTTATGATTAATACCAATACATTTTCTACCTTATGAATATCCTCAACGTAAGTGATTTGACTGAAAAGACTGGTCAACTCTATGGTGACTTATGGACTCGTTATAGCGACCAAGATTTCGAACATTCTGTCTTACTAATTTATGAACGTATGAAAGCGAATGGCTTTGATACAAATCTAATTCAAGATAAGAGATGTATAGATATTGGCTGTGGCGGAGGCAGAGCATCTGCCCTCATGGCTAATCTCGGTGCTAAAACAATTACAGCCGTAGATATCTCACAAACAGGTCTGACAGATGCAGCTAGACGGCTTGATAAACATACTAATATTGAGTTTTTGAAGTGCTCGTGTCTCG
>CAYFGZ010000194.1:0-3996 GCA_964342575.1 uncultured Nisaea sp.
GCAGCAGGCCACGGTCGGCCAGGTAGTTAGGGCTGGGCGCTGGGAGCGGCTAGGAACGGTCGTGCGGCGCGCAAACGGCTCGCAGCGATGAGCCGCCCTGATCCCGAGGCGCTCGATAGGCCGGCGCAGAAGCACGACTGGTATGTGCCCACGGCGCTGCCCGACGGGCACACCGTCGTGCCCGAGGAGCCGCGCAAGCCGCGCAAGCGCTCGCTGGCCCACGTCGCGGAGTTCCCGATGCCAGACCTCGAGGGCGAGTGGCACTGGAGGCAGTACGACCCGAGCGTTAGGCGGGTTGGCGACTGGGCAGTGAACGGCGTCGTGGCCGTAGGGCCGCTCGATGCCGAGGACCCCAGCGTGCTGCTGGACGGCACGCCGGCGGCTATCGCCTCGACCCTGGTCGACTGGGAAGACGAGCGGGGCCGCGTGCCTCGGGAGCGGTTCTAATGCCTGAAGTAGCGGCGCGTCGCTCGAGCTTTATTTGGGCGGCTTCAGCCCTGATCCGGTCGTAGTACTCGCGGTCCTCGCGGGCCTCCCTGATGCGCTGAGCTTCGGCCCTGATCCCATCGTAGTACTCGCGGTCCTGCTGCTTGGCTTCAACCATCGCCAGGACTTCGAGCTTGAACTCATGTTCGCCCTGATGCTGCTCGCAGCGCCAGACCTCCATCGCCCCGCCGAGTCCATCCGTAGCCGGCCTGAGCGCCCCCCTACATGGCCACCAGGGGTGGGCGCGGTCCGCGTACTGGCAGCGTGGTCGTTCGCTCATCTCTCTCTCCCCTCAGTGCCTTCGTTTGTAGCCGCCTGTCTGGCGCTTACGTTTGAGCCGGGCGCTAGACCACTGTGTTCGAGCAGCCACCAACATGGAGAAGGCTCCCGAGTTTTCGCTTGTTCACGGGCCTTTTGCTTACCGCGCTTGGCTCCGAGCGGGTCGGGCTCCTGCTAAGGAGAGGTGTGCCTTGCTGCTACGGAAAGTGCAGGTCCGCTGCTTGTCTGCCGTAGAACCCGCTAGAATGCGTCCAGCGAGGCTCCAACACTTCGCAAGAGTAGCACGGGCAGCGGTTTTGTTCATGGGGCCGCCCCCCTGCACTCCTCACAGACGGCCCGCCCCGGCGGGTCGTCTGTCGTCTGCTATCTATAGCCGCATGGACTCGACCGTCGTCGCACTCGTAGCGCTCGGGATTTGCCTCTTTCTCCTCGCCGGCATTCTCTTCGGCGGGCGCTACCTCGACAGCTAGAACAGAATCCAGATCAGGACGAAGGTCAGGGCGAGGCAGCTTGCGCTGAAGCTGACGCCGACGCTCATCCAGGCCAGCTTGAAGAGCCAGAGCTCGCTTTCTGATTCGCGCGGCAGGCCGCCGTCCCAGTCGTAGGGCCGCGACGGCTTCGGGTTGAGCTTGCGCCGCTTGCGCTTGGTGGTAGATTTCTCACTCATGAAGAACGCCTTTCAAGATGCTCCGTTGGTTTCGCTGCTCGTCCTCGTCGCACTCGCGGCCGGTGTCGGGTGCCTCATCGCCGGGACGCTCCGGTTCGATGAGTTCCTCGACTTCCTGGTGGCGCTGGGGGCCATGGCCCTCGGCCTCGGCGTAGCGCGCGCCGGCGACGGGTATGTGCGTGAGCAGCGGGATAAGCGCGACGTCCTAGACCGCTAACCCTGCTGCCCCGCGCAGTTGAACAGCGGCGCGTCGTTGAAGATCCGCGAACGACTCATTCATTGCTCCTCCCTTGCCGGCCAATCACGCGACGGAATGAAGACCGGAGCCTTCTGGCGAGGCCGTTTCCAGGCCAGTAGCGCTTCAACGTGGACGCCCGGCAGGCTGTAGCAGCCGCGAATCTCGTCCCGCACCGCCAGCAGCGCCTCCCTTTGCGCCGGCACGAACGAGCTGAAGGGCCCCTTCGTCGCTTTACATTCGATTAGGCGGACCCTGAAGTGGTGCTTGTCGCCGCGAAAGGCGACCACATCGGCAACGCCGCGACCTCGCGCACCCTCTAGCTCGTTCGTGCTGGGCAAGATCCTCCACGCCACCCAGCCCCGGTCGCGCAGGTATTTGACCGTCGCTGTCTCAAAGGCGGACCCCTTTGCCTTCGTGCTCATGGCCCGAACCTCGAGGTCAGCCGCGTATAGGCGCTCAGCACGCCAACCTTTCGCACGACCGCAGCCTGCTCGGCATAGGACAGCGCCGGCAGGGCCTCGATCTCTCCGCGGTCGAAGCGGCCGTGGCAGGATCGGCTGTCCGTCGCCGGCCCACAGGCAGCGACCACTGCGTCGGGGTCCACGATTGCCACGCCATCCTCGATGTCGTCAAATTGCCGCGGCACGAGGTGCATAGTCTCCAAGCGCAAACCCTCCTGGCTTAGCCGCCGCGTATCCCTGTTGCAGAACCGGCACCGCGACTCCTGCTCGACCTTTGCGACCGCTGCGCCCCAGTCCCGGCCGCCCTTGCGCTTCATCGCCACGGCACCGGGGTATTCGCCTTTTCCTCTATCGCCGCCACATGTTGGTCGCACGCGAACAAGAACTCCCCACTCGGCCGCCAGGTGCCGCGGTTATCTTGCCTGATGATTTGCCGCATCTCAAACGCCGGCTTACCGCATACGCCGCATTCTTCTCCGTCGTTCTTCGGCAGACGCCCGTCCTCGAGCGTCAGATCCCCGTATTCGATGTCGCTGATGAAGTCCTCGTCATCAATCGGTCGGGTCATCGCTGCGTTGCCTCCTGATCGTGAACCTCGAGCTTGACTTCTTGCCAAAAAATTCATTGACATCAAAGGGCGTGCCGTCCCGCAGGCTCTCTGCCACGGCGGCCTGGAGCTTCTCCGGGTCGATTGAAGCGCGGCGCTCCTGCAGCGTTACGTCGGCCCGCATATCCCCCTCGAGCAGCGCGCCGTTCTCCTCGACCCAGGACTTCACGCTCTTGCGCGCCCGGTCTGCGGCGGCCTTGAGGTGCAGGTGCTGCCCGAGGTTCTCCCGCGCCTCCTCCTCGCTCTCGGGATACACAAACTCCCGGCTGGCGTCGGGGATGGGGCAGCGCGAGCGGGCCGGGCAGATAGAACACCAGCTCCCGGTTGTGGCCGGCACGTTGCCGGTCTCCCAGGCCCTGCGTAGGCGGTCGACAAGCGCCTGGAGGGACGCCTTGTGGTCGAGTAGCTCCCCGCGGTCCATGTAGTGGTGCCGGCTTACCATCGTGCCGTCCTCGGTGAGGCCCAGGCGGGGGTACTCGTAGACGAGGTGGAAGCCCTCAACGTGGCGGCCCAGGGCCATCTCCTCGCCCCGGAGCGCGCCGTATGCGAGCAGCGTGGCGTAGGTCCGAAGCTGCGGCCGGCTGGCGGCCTCCTCAACGCTGGGCGCGTAGAGCGACGTCTTGACGTCGCGGATGATTGCCTCGTTGCCGACGATGTCGATGCGGTCGAGCGTGCCCGTAACGGTCATCCCATCGAGCCGCAACTCAAGCGGAACCTCGACGCCGACGAAGGTAGCGGGGTCTATCTCGGTCCCCTCAGCCCAGGTATAGGCGCACTGCCGCACGACGTCGGCCTCAAAGGCGGTGAGGTTCTCGTCGCACTCGTCAATCAGCTCCTGGCTGATGGTCTTCGCAAGCTCGGGCACAAGCTTGACCTCGCCCTCGAGCAGCATCAGCTCGGTCGCACGCTGGATGAACTCGTGGACGAGGGTGCCGCGGGTCATGGCGTGGGTGACGTGCCGCGGCTCGTCCAGGCTTAGGTAGGCGCTGTGCAAGCAGCCGTCGGCCTGGCTTAGAAAGCTCTGCCGCATTGTGTCGGGCAGGGGGGGAAGGTTCTCTATTTTCATTTTCGCTTCTCCTGTGCGCATAGGCGGCATGTCGCGTAGCCGTGGTAATCGCTTATCAGATTCTCGGACACCCAGTCGTGGCGGCCGGAGGCGCAGCGGTATCGCTCGAGGGTGCCGGCGCGCTTACGGACGACCTTGATCAGATCGTCCCGGCAGCGCCGGCAAACCTTCGAGCCATCGGGCCGCTCGAAC
>CAYFGZ010000195.1:0-3942 GCA_964342575.1 uncultured Nisaea sp.
CAACACCGATTGACTTCTTTTGCTCTGCCCTCGCGTCGGCCTCAGCGGCCTCGAAGGCGGCAAAGGTCAGCCACCACCACGACGGCGCCGCCTTGCCCTTGACCGTCTGCACGACCCGCACAAGGACGCCAGACACCCCGCCGAGAGCCCAAACCCGCCGCAACTCGGCGCGCTGGTTGTGGCTCAATGAAGGCTTTCCACCTTGCCGAGACAGCGGGAGCGATGGGCTGCCCGAGGTCTTCACCTCGAAGAACGCCGCCACGCCGCCCCGGACAACCCCCGCGAAGTCAGACCCGGACGCCTCCCGGTAGGACCCAACGACCCGACCGGCGTGACGCTTGCCGATGAAGGGCGGGTGCTGCTTGGCGAAGTACGCCAGTCCGCCGCGGGCGTAGCGCTCGACCGACGCCTGGACCTGCGCCTCGGTGCGCGCGCCCGCGGCCTGAGCCCTGCGGCCTGAGATTCGGCCCGCGCGGCTCACAGCACCACCCCAAGGGCCATCCCGCCGAGCGCTGTTAGGAGCGCGGCCAAGAGCGTGTCTAGTGCGGCGTCGGTCATCGTGGAGACCCCATCGCCATCGAGCCGCCGAGGGCCTCAATCCCGCTCCGCAGCTTTGCAAGCCGCTCGGCCCGCTGCTCGTTGGACACGGCCGGGGGCCTGCTGTCCTCCCTGACATACTCGGGGAGTGCAGGTGTCGGCCTGTTGGTCCTTCTAAGGTCCTGTGAGACCATGCGCAGGGGCTTACCCAACCGGCGAAGCCTTGAAGCCACGCGAGGGCCAACCGCTTCGGACATGTCCTCTGTGTCTGGGTTTCTGTTCGTCGTAACGACGATGGGCCGCCCCTCGTCAAGCCGCCGGGCTAGAATTAGCTCGGCCGTCTCTCGGGTCCAGTCCGTGGGACGCCCCGCGCCGAGGTCGTCGACAATAAGAAGCGACGCGCCCTCAATCCTCTGGAGTAGCCTCGACCGGCGCTCGTCGTCGCTAAACGTCGCCTTGATGTCGTCAAGCAGGTGGACCCAGGACACCCAGAGGGCGCCCTTGATGCCATCGGATTCTTCCCGCTCCCCAGGCGTCGAGGGGTCGAGGGCTCGACCGACGAGCGCGGCCGCGAACACCGACTTGCCCGTGCCACAGGGTCCGCAGATGAGGACACCGGGCCGCACAGAAGGCCACTCGGTCGGCCATACTGACGGGTCTAGGGCGTCACCCGCCCAAGAGAGCCGCAGGGCGTCGGCGGACCACGGCGGCAGCCTTGCGGCGTTCACCTTCCTAGCGAGCCTGTCGAGGTTGCCGCACTCGCAAGGGACGTCACCACCGTGCGGCCCCCGCCTCCAGCCAGCCACACACGTCGGCTCATCGCAGTGGATGGGGCCGGGAGCGGTCGCGACAAGCTGGCGCCGCTGGCCGCGCCTGAGAACACCGGCGGTGTACCTCAGCGAGCGGAGGCCGTGACGGTCACGATGCGGGATGCTTGGATGGTTCATGACCAGCCCGCCCGCTGAGCCTGAGCGTTCCCGGCCTGCCAGCCGTGGCCGTTGCTTTGGCCAACGGCTGGCACCGTGTCCCAATTATTCCAGAGTGCAGCGATGCTCATGCCGTCCCGACCCCAGCGCTTGAGGAGGACTGACGACCGACGCAAGACCTCGCGCTTGATCTCGTCGGGGGCCATGCGCTCAAGGTGGCACGCGATAGCCTTGGCGGTTCCTCGGCCCCTGTTCGCGGAGGCCGAGTAGTTCTCGCCGAAAAAGGCCACCATCACGGCCTCCACGGCCTCGGCCGGGGCCTGCGGGGCCTCAAGATCTGCGAGGGCCTGGCGGCGCTCTCGGTACTCTGTATCCGAGCCGTCTACGACCCAAACCGGGGTCTTTCTGCCGGGCTTCATGACCCGCCAGCACGTCCGACCGTTGTGTGTCTTGACCTGCTTGCGCTCTGCCTGTGGCGCCCCGCCTGCCTCTGTCTCTGGCTCTGGCTCTGGCTTGGCTGGCGGCGCGATGGCGGCCATCTGTGGCGCCGCGGCGGCCGCGGCACGTGGGGCCCTTTGCCCCCGATTGATTCTGGCCGTCGGCTTGATGACCACCGCCCGGCCCTTGCTCGTCTTCGAGACCAGGCCAAGCCTGAGAAGCCCGGCCAGGACGCGCCGAAGCTGTCGGCCGTCCACGCCTGTCTCGGCTTCAAGTCTCTGAGCGGTGACGACCTCCCCCGCAGTCGTGAGCAAAACGACGGCAGCAAAGACGCTGCGGCCCTGGTGGCCCTCGATTCGCCTCGACTGTCTCAGGATCCTGGCTGCTTGCTTCGGACTCACGAGCCAGCCCCCCGAGGGGGGCCGACCCGTGGACCTGGCCACGGTGGAAAGGGGGAGACCGTGGCCGCGCCCGGCGGAGACTGTGCGAGCAGTACGCCGGGTCTTTCGGGAGGGGTGGTTATTTTTCGGATGCACTTCACTTGTCTCCTTCACTGCTCGCACCCCAAGGCTGGAACAAAAGGTGTGCAGAGATCAAGCGGTTTTTTCACTTTTTGGACAGGTGGCCGACACGCGCTCACGTGTGCGTGCGCGCTCGCTTGAGACCCCCCCTTTAGGGGGGGGATCAAGTAATACAAACCACCGTAGGTGGTTAATATAAGACTGTCGGCGGACGCGGGAATGGGGCGGATTCTGGGCGCCAGGCGGCCCCAGGAGGCGTCAACACCGGGTGCTCAGTACCCGGTATAGGCTCGACGTGCGGCGGTTTTCTTGCACGACCCCCCGGCGGTGTGTGCAAAGCGACACCGGGTGCTCAGCACCCGGTATAGGCTCGACGTCTAGCGGTTTCTTTGTTCGGTTTCATTCGAACACCGGGTGCTCAGTACCCGGCATCGGCTCGACGTCTAGCGGTTTCTTTGTTCGGTTTCATTCGAACACCGGGTGCTCAGTACCCGGTATAGGCTCGACGTCTAGCGGTTTCTTTGTTCGTTTTTTTGCGAACACCGGGTGCTCAGTACCCGGTATAGGCTCGACGTCTAGCGGTTTCTTTGTTCGGGTCAGCCTACGCAGGCTTCGATGATGGCCCGAGCCTGCGCGATGAGCCCGGCCGCAGCCCCCGAAGACTGGACCTCCTCGGGGCCCGGGTGGGTCCTCACGTCTGGCAGGATGTCGGCGGGGGTGGCCCCGGTCTCTTTGCATATCTGCCAGAGCCGCCAGGCCATGAGCCCGCCTTTGCCCTCGACGACACGCGAGAGCGTGCCCCGGTTGGCACCCTCGACGCGCTCGGCCAGCGACGACAGGGTGTGCCCGGCCTTGCGCATGGCGACACCCACCGCGGCGCCCTGTTGCCGTCTGAACTCGTCCCAGTCCGGTGGGGTGACCGGCATTGACTGGCGGCCCGCGAGTGCCTCGGCCTTCGAGAGCAAACTAAGGGCCCCGCGGAGGGTGCCGGGCCCGATGGCGGCGGCCGCGCCGGGGAGGTCTGGGAGAAGTGACGCGGGGGTCACCCCGAACACGCACGCAAGCTGAACGAGCAGCTCAGTCCGCATGCCCCCGTCCCCCGACCTCAGCCGAACGAGGCCGGGGCGAGTGATGCCCTCGACCATCGTGGCTAGCCTGCGGGTCGAAATGCCCAATCTGTCCTGGTGCTCACTGACGCACCTTCCCTGAAGGGCCCTGTACGACCCGAGAAATATCTTGCTCAACCCTTGTACCTCCGACATACTGTGACGACTGTCCGGCCACACGCTGCGCTCTTGCACTACACTGTGGCCGGATAAGAAGCAAGCGGGGAGCACATTGCGCGACACAAGCTTACATGACCTCGCGGCCGCGTGCCGAGCGGCCAGGGCGAGACGGGACCACACCCAGGAGGAGGCGGCCCGCGAGGTCGGCATGGCCCGCTGGTGGTGGGGCAAGATGGAGAAAGGGCAGACGACCATCCCGCCCGACGTCCTGCCGAAGCTGCTGGCGTACCTGGG
>CAYFGZ010000196.1:0-3934 GCA_964342575.1 uncultured Nisaea sp.
TCCTCTCCGAAGCACAAACCACTCCCGTCATTTGGAATGGTGGCACTTTCTCTGGAAACACCCTGGAAAACACCCGAACATGGAATTCTTCATCATACAAAGAGTATGGGATTATGATAATCACCGGACCGTCCATAAACAACACGACTTATGCACAAGATAACTCAGTCTCCATTACAAACAATACATTTCGCGGAACTGAGTCAACTGACTACGGTATTTACCTAGATTCCTGCTGTATTGGGGTATCGTCAGTGGTGACCATTGAGGGGAACCTCTTCAGCGACAATACAGTACTCAGATCCTATGGCTATCCGTCCTATAGCGGAGACAGCAAGGGCCTGATAGGCGGATGGGTGACTTCCAGTGGTAGTTTACTAATCAAGGATAATATCTTCCTCCGGACTTATGGGGACGTCATTGATGCTAGGGCTAGTTATCATCCGATGGACGAGGAACTTGCGGATTTCCAGGGACAAGGAACAACAATAATCACCGGCAATAAATTCATCGACACCTCCACGGATCCTGCCTATGAAATCGAGGACCTACCACACTCGACTGCGCAAGGTGATCCATTAGCCGAGTGGGAGGCAACGCATGGAGTCGTTCTTCACGACAACATGACGGTGACCGGCAATACCTTCCACAATTCAAGCATTCTTCAAGGACCAAGTAATCAAGGTTCCCTACCTTCTATCGTCACAAACAATACCTTTACAAATGATTCGCTGCATGGTCGCTATGGCCAGTCCCATGCACCACGCTTTGGAACGGTGCTACAGTCAAATACCTCAACAACATTTAGCCAGAATAACTTTTTTGGCAGCGGCATTCACTTCTATAATTATTATCCCCGCAGCCTGGCATCGCATGCTGTGACCGCTGAGAACAACTGGTGGGGATCTGCAACAACATCCGTCATTGATGCATCCCTCCATGACTGGAATGACGATGCGACCCTGGGTGTCATCGACTATGACCCCTACCTCTCAACACCATCAACTGCCGCTCCACCATCACCACCACAAAATCTCGCAGCCCAGACTGGACCTACCTCTATCGATCTCTCCTGGGATGCAAACCCTGAAGCCGATATCACCGGCTACAAGGTCTACTACGATACCGATGCAGCCACATACGTCCAAAAAGATTCTGAGGGTACCGAATATTACACCGCAACATCAGCCTACCCCTTTGCCAACTTCATCGATGCCGGAAACGTCACCTCCTACACCCTCTCCAATCTCACTACCGGCACTGCCTACTCCCTCGCCATTGCTGCCTACGACTCCGACGGTAACGAATCATGGATATCAGCTGAAGTCGCTGTTACTCCCGCCAGTGTTGCAACGAGCCTGTCATTTCTCGCTGCACCATCCGTCACCGCAGCCGGAACTGCGTTCTCTACTCAACCTCGAATCGCCATCCTTGATGGCGGCGGTAATGTCATGACCTCCGCTACCAACAGCATCACGATTGGCATCACCGCTGGAACAGGTTCAGCATCGGGAGTCTTAAGTGGCACTACAAATCTCAGCGCAGTCAATGGCATCGCAGACTTTTCTGCTCTCAGCATTGCCCAGGCAGGTTCGAATTACACCCTAACGGCAACCGCTGAAGGTCTGACCACCGCTACAACAAACGCCTTTACCATCGTTCCTGGCACTGCAGCTTCTCTTGGTATCGCAACACAGCCATCGAGCGGTATTGCCAGCACTGCACTCAGCATACAGCCAACTGTGCGTATTCAAGATTCCTTCGGTAATACTGTCACCTCTGCAACAGGTACAGTTACAGCTTCCATAACATCGGGTACAGGAACTACTGGAGCTTCATTATCAGGTACAGTCAGCGTCACACCGATAAACGGCATCGCAACGTTCTCTGGCCTCACGATTAATGAAGTTGGTCAGGGATATACCCTCTCATTTTCGAGCAGTAATCTTCCAGTAGTAACCAGTACTACCTTCAATATCATCCCCGGGGCAGCCACTTCCCTCACCATCATCAGTGATCCATCAGGTGGAACAGCAGGATCAACTGATGCTGTCACCTTCAGCGTCGGTATCACCGATGATAACGGGTACGTCCTCACCGATGCTGCAGGAGATGTCAGCGTCAGTGTCACAAGCGGCCCAGGGACCCTTGCCGGGACAACTACCGTCACAGCAGTCAACGGTATCGCCACATTTTCCGCCATATCTATCGGAGATGCCGATAGCATCTACAGGATTACGGCAACAAGTACTGGTCTTACCTCTGTTACAACAAATTCTTTCAGTATCACTGCAGGTTCCGCAACAACCTTCTCCTTTATCACCCAGCCTCTCGGCGCACAGCCTGCTGCATCCCTCACGAGACAGCCCCGTGTCCTTCTTGTTGATAGCTACGGCAATGCCGTCACTTCTGAAACCACAACGGTCACGCTTGCAATAGCAAGCGGAACCGGCACAACTGGTGCAGCCCTCACCGGCACAACGAGTGTCACGACCGTAAGTGGCATCGCAACGTTCTCAGATCTCAGTGTCGATATCCTCGGACAGGGATATCGTCTCATCGCAACTTCTCCAGGACTAGTCAGTCAAAGAAGTTACAAGTTCACCATGTCCGGTGTTGGCCGGGCAACGATGCTGTCACTTCGTGCATTTGATGCAGTCTCACCTCACGAGCGATGGGCAGCCGGTAAAGATGGCACCATCCTTGCAACAAGTGATGGAGGCAACACATGGTGGCAGCAAACCAGTGGCACAGGGTATGACCTCAGGAGCATTGATTTCGTGAACTCGGTCAATGGCTGGGTCGTCGGTGATGGCGGCACTATCCTCTCAACAAGTGATGGAGGGCATACCTGGTCATCTCAATCAATCCCCGGTATCACAGTCTCCCTGTCTGAGGTCAGGTTCTATTCGGCACTCCAGGGAATGATCGTTGGAGATAGCGGTCTCATCCTCAGAACATCCAATGGCGGTGCAACCTGGAGTTCCGTTGTTAGTGGAGCAACTGTTCATCTTCGCGGGGTCACCTATGCTGATGGAACCAGGGCATGGGCTGTTGGTGATGGTGGCACAGTTTATAAAAGCACCGATGGTGGCCACACCTGGCAGCAGCAGTCAAGTAACACAACAAGAGAACTTCGATCCGTCAGCTTTGTGCCAGACTCCCAACGTGGATGGGCGGTCGGTAAAGATGGACGGATCATCAAGACCACCGACGGCGGTACAACCTGGGAAGAAAAGACCGTCCATGCAAGTCCCGTTGAAGATTTCAATGCAGTCCATTTCGTTGATGACAACAAGGGATGGGCTGTCGGTAATAACGGTGCAATCGTGAAAACCACCGATGGTGGCATCACTTGGGCTGGCTCAGGGGCAGGGATCTCCGTTGATCTACATTCCGTGATGTTTGTTGGTAATCCTGTGGGAGGTGCCGTCGGTGCTGATGGTACCGTCCTATCGTCTGATGATGCTGGTGCAAGCTGGACCCAGCAGAACGGAATCATCGACCAGGACACCGTATGGCAAAGTGACCAAACAGTTCAGCACATAACGGGTCACGTCACGGTCAATTCCGGAGTCACGCTCACCATCGAACCCGGTGTTACCGTGAAAGCTGATGCTGGTAAGAGCCTTATCAGCAATGGCACCCTCTCCGCTGTCGGTACCTCAAGTTCTCCCATTACCTTCACCGGCAGCACCGCCACCACATCATCAAACTACTGGGGCGGCATCAGTGGCAACGGTTCCATAACCTGCTCCTACTGCACCATCGAATATGCTGGAACCAGTGGGATCGCTATCTCCGGCTCTGGCACTATCACCAACTCCACCATTCGTTACAGCCAGTCACTCGATTTTCAGGGTACTTTTACCAATAACTTCCTCTCCGAAGCACAAACCACTCCCGTCATTTGGAATGGTGGCACTTTCTCTGG
>CAYFGZ010000197.1:0-3897 GCA_964342575.1 uncultured Nisaea sp.
CCTCTCAAATTGGGCAAGCGTGCCGTCGGCTGGCGTGAATCTGATGTCGCAGATTGGTTGGAGGCATTGCCCACCTCGGAGCCAACTTAATCATGATCGCTCCAAAGTGCCGCCAATGGCACAAGGCGTCTGGGCCGACCCCTTCGCATTGTTGGGTACATTAGCGTGAACAGCGCGATAAGCCTGACGAAGGAGCTTCGAGGCAAGTGGTATGGTGACTACGGGCTGGCCTACTGCCCAGCCCATCACAACACCCGCACCCCGGCGCTAAGTCTTGCGAGCGGCGACAACGGACGGCTTCTAGCTTGCTGCCATGCGGGTTGCAGCTTCTCAGAAATCCTCGACTCATTGCGCGGGCTTGGGCTGGTAGAAGGCGCGGGCAGCTATAGGAGGCCAAGTACGACTGAACGCGCCAAGCGGCCGGCGAACGACAAGGCAAAAGCACAGAAGCGGTCGGAGCAGGCGTACTTACTCTGGACCAAGAGCCGGCCCATCGCGGATACGGCTGCAGAAATTTACCTGCGGGCACGCGGCATCACCTGTACATTGTCTGAGAGCCTGCGCTTTACCTCTTCTTGCTGGCACTCATCCGGTCAAAACTTCCCCGCATTGGTTGCACTCGTTGAGGCCGGCGATTCCTTCGCAGTGCACCGAACCTACCTGCGAGCCGATGGGTCGGGCAAGGCGGAGATAGAACCCGTCAAAATGATGTTAGGTCCATGCGCTGGTGGCGCTGTTCGCCTGTCCCAATCCGGTGGGCCACTTGTGATCTGCGAAGGCATAGAAACAGGGCTTTCGTTGCTATCGGGGCTTCTCCCCGGTCCTGTGACCGTCTGGGCTACACTGTCCACAAGCGGAGTGAGATCGCTGAGACTACCCACACAATCTGGACTATTGACAGTCGCAGCTGATGGCGATGCCCCTGGCCGAACAGCAGCGCATGCTTTGGCAACACGCGCTGATGCAATCGGCTGGAGCGTATCGCTTCTACCTGCCCCTGAGGGGCGCGACTGGAACGATGTTTTAAATAGCGGTGCTGCGTGAACGCCCCTGCTCCGACGCCCTTCGAGGCAGAAACCCCACAACCTCTCTTGCGGGAAATCCCGCCCGGCGCGCCCTATCCGGTGACGGCGCTGGGGCCGTTGCAGGAGGCAGCGAAGGCGGTTCAGGGTCGGACGCTGGCACCTATTGCCATACCGGCACAAAGCGCACTGGCTGTGGCGTCGTTAGCCTGTCAGGGACACGCCAATGTCGAAACACTAGGTGGCACTGCGCCATTGTCGCTTTATTGCCTGACCGTGGCCGCAAGCGGCGAACGGAAATCATCTTGTGACAAACCTCTGATCGAGGCCTTGCAGGCCTTTGAAAAAGATCAGGCTGCTGAATATCGGCGGGAGTTTGTGGATTGGCAACAGGAATGCGCCATTTGGGAATCGCGGCGCAAATCTTGCCTGCGAGACGCCGGGTCACGCGATAGCAAAAAGCGGCTGGAAGCAGAGGCCGACCTCCGCGAGTTGGGAAGATCTCCGAAAGGGCCTACTTCGCCCGACCGGACATGCTCGGAGCCTACTTACGAGGGATTAACGCGAAAATTTATTGAAGGGCACCCAAGCCTAAGCGTTTTTTCAGATGAGGGCGGACAGTTCCTCGGCGGGTTCGCAATGAGTTCGGACAACCGTCTAAAGACGATTGCAGCGTTATCTGATTTGTGGGGTGGAAACCCTATCAAGCGAACGCGGCAAAGCGATGGCTCCGTCACGCTCTATGGACGGAGGCTGGCAATACACCTGATGGTTCAGCCGATCGTCGCTCGACAGTTTCTGGCTGATCCGATGGCAAGCGGCCAGGGGTTTTTACCTCGTTTCCTGATAACCGAACCACCCTCAACAATTGGTACTCGGTTTCATGCTGATGTGCACAGCGGTGGTGACGGCTTGCAAGACTTTTCGGATCGTCTGCGTGCGATTCTCTCTACCCCCCTGCGGATGGATGTTGAAACCCGAGAATTACTCCCGCGCACCCTTTCTCTGTCACAGGCCGCACGGGAAAGATTGATTGCGTTCTCTGACGATATAGAGCGGCGGCAGGCGCATGGAGGTGACCTGGCGCACGTCTCCGGTTTCGGATCAAAGGCGGCGGAGCAAGCGTGTCGCATTGCGGGCGTTTTGACACTCTGGGAGAGCCTAAAAGCTACCGAAGTTTCGGCGAAAGCGATGGAGTGTGGCTGCGAGTTGGCCCTGTTTTATCTCGGGGAAGCGGTGAGACTTGTCGATGGCGCAATTATTTCCGAGCAAATCAACCGAGCCGAGACATTGCGGAGATGGCTTCTAGAAACCTGGAAGGAACCCGAGGTGCTTCTGCGTGACGTGCTGAGGTTGGGGCCAAACTCCTTGCGCGAAAGTCCAAAAGCACAGGCCGCGCTGATGCTCCTCGAAAATCATGGATGGGTGATGGTGCTCGATCGTGGAACCGTCGTTCGTGGGAAGGCTAGGCGTGATGCCTATCGGATTGTTAGGGGTGGAGTTTGATCACACTTCTGCGAAAGAGCCAGCATAAAGGTGTTCTTCAAGCGTCGTGTCGCAATGTCGCAAGTGTCGCAACGCCCAGCTGCAAAACATGACGCTAGAGAAAATAAATTGACCGTCACAAGACTGTCCAATGGGCGCTTCTCGCCCGGCGCATCGGGAAATCCATCTGGACGCCCCAGTACCGAAAGCACT
The DNA here is from genome assembly GCA_964342575.1 of uncultured Nisaea sp. Lineage (GTDB taxonomy): Bacteria > Pseudomonadota > Alphaproteobacteria > Thalassobaculales > Thalassobaculaceae. The sequence continues at coordinate 2,721 of CAYFGZ010000197.1, forward strand.
GCCTTACGCGCCCAACTGGCGGAGCATGGTTCGGCCATCGCAGCGGTAGTTGTTGAAGCCGCGATCGGTGGCGACTTACATGCGGCCAAACTTGTGCTGGACCGAATAAGCCCTCCGCTGAAAGCACACGCCGCGCCCATCCTGCTGGACCTCCCAGGCCCCGCGAACGCAACATCCACTGCAGCTGCAATCATCCGAGCCGCTGTTGATGGCGACCTCCCGCCAGACGTCGCAGCGCAGCTGGTAGCAGCCGTTGGAACCTTGACGCGAATTATCGAGGTCGACGAAATGAAAGACCGCATGGAATCTCTTGAACGGGCAATCAAGGCACAAACACCGTGAACATCCACGGCAAGATCTATGAAGGACTAAGCCCCAGCCAACGCGTCATTGCAGCAATGGATGCAATTGCCCGCGACGATACGGCAGAAATCGAGCGGCTAAAATCGACCAGCCCGATCAAGACTTACCGTGAGCGTGGCATCGCTTTCACTGGAACTATGAAAGCACTGTTCGCTACAGGGATGGCGGTCGAGTGCGACTTACGCGGCGCTGCCCTGTCGTGGTGGATGGTCCGCACCATTCCTGAGCAGAGCAGAGACCTCTTGCAAGAAATGGCAGCAATTGAAGGCGGATGGCAGGCCTTGTTGGCCGACATGGACATTGACTCGCCGACAGCAGCCGCACCGCCAAGGCATCAGATGGTCGTTCTTCTGTTGAAAATGGCGACGGAGCCGGAGTCAGAAAGAGTTAAAGAGATTCACGCGATGCTTAGAGATTGCCTCCCCGCCTGATAGGCACGGAGGTAACAGGGTACTCCTGTCTGAGCGTTAGACACATTACTTACAAGAGGCCGCCGAATATAAATCTACGCGGCTAGGTCGGGCAGTTGTTCCGGTGAGAACCGAAAAACACTCATACCATCCGCCTTCCAATGTGGGATATTTTGGGGGACGATAATCCGTAAATATTTATTTAATTTATTGATATCAATTAGTTATGAAGTAAGTTTGGCGGAGAGAGAGGGATTCGAACCCTCGATGCGGGTTACCGCATACACGCTTTCCAGGCGTGCGCCTTCAACCACTCGGCCACCTCTCCTCGTACTGTGTGGGATATTCTAATGCTTTTAAACATTAATCGCCGCAGGATGATTAATGATGGCTACCGATTCTAC
>CAYFGZ010000198.1:0-3888 GCA_964342575.1 uncultured Nisaea sp.
TACAAACCAAAATTGATGATAGTGAACTGAAATTGAAAAGAAAATTTGAAGGTGATGTGGATGCTATGTTAACTTGGTGGAGACCTAAAGCAATCAATAGATATAAAAAATTATTAGAACAAGATAGAATAAAAGGTGAAATACTTTTTTATAATAGGTTATGTGGGTTATCTTGGGAAGAAGCTAAAGAGGGATTTTTAAGTGAAGTTGGAAGATAAACATAAAGATTTTAATAAGATAGTTTATTATGGACTATCTAGTGATGAGTGTATAGAAAAAATAGCAACATATTGTAAAGAATGTGATAAGAAATTAGTAGCTATAGTTGCTGAAGAGAATGAATATTCTCAACCATTAAAGAATGCACAGGATATATTATTAGATGATATTTGGATATATGAAGTTGCTATGGGGTTGAGAGTTGTTTTAAAATCAAGAGCTGATAAATATTGTGGTTCTAATCCAGACGCAATTATTGTAAATGAAGAATATGAGTTATTAAAAACTATTGGTATTGATAAAGATCCTAACATTAAATATAAAGATGATATCCTTGTATGTTATGTAGAAACTGATCAACACACTAATAAAGAAAAGAAATTTTTAAAGAGTTGTAATTTATTAGGTATTTCACCAAAAGCTTTTGGTAAAGGAAAGCCATGGAATGGTGCTATAGATAAATTTATATATTTTAATGAAGAAATACGATTATTAGATATTAAAGAGAAATATATTTTATTCGTAGATTCTAGAGATGTTCTTATGTATAAGGATTTAAATGAAATTAAAACTAAATTCGAAAAATACTATCCTGATTGTAATTTGTTATTTAACGGTGAAACTAATTGTTATCCAAATCCTTCTTTAAAGGATAACTATCCAAATCAAGATAAAAAATATAAATATTTAAATGCTGGTATGTGTATAGGTAGGACTGATTTTATATTAGAGTTCTTTTCAAAAATCAGTAAATACTTTGTAGATTATGAAAAGAATTGGTCTGAGCAGGGTGTGTGGACTGATATATTTTTCAAATATCAAGATGAATGTGGAGATGATAATCCTATTAAAATAGATTATGATTGTCATATATTCCAATGTTTATGGGATGAAGAAGCTGGAAGGTCTGCTAATTTTGATATAGTTTATAATAAGAATAAGATATATAATAGATTAACTGGAACAGAACCTTGTGTATTTCACTCACCAGGCCCAACTTGTTCGGATAGTCAAGTATGGAAGATAATAAATAGAACATACCATACTTCATATAAAACAAAAAGATTTATTGAAACGGCTTGACAGATGTATAAAAAAAGTTGTATCTTTAAGGTAGTAAATTAATTAATGAATAATAATAAATGATAAAACAACAGGAGATAAAAATGGCGAAAGTCAAAGAAGAAGTATTTGAAGAGATTGGAATAACTGTGAAGAATATATACACTTGGAATAAAGATAGTTTACTCATGTCTATGGGAGTAGATGAGGACGGATATGATGTAAAATGTGTTGAGTATGATTTAAAGGATTTTAAGTGGTTTATTGATAATAGAGATAAAATCTTTGTAGATAAAAAGGCTCAGCGAAAATTAAAGAAATGGAAACCATCTCAAAATCTTGGATATTATAGTAGTATGTTAAAAGGTACTGCTGTAACTCAATTCATTTTAGTAGATTTATATTCTGTAAAAGAGGGATGTGAATTAGAATTAAAAGATAATACACTAACTTCCACTCAGAGAGAAAATGTTACAGAAACATTGGATTGGTGTGATAAGTGGATAAAAGAGGGATATCTATATCATTTATCTGATGGGCAGCATAGGAATGATTTTATAAAAAGATATTTTTACACATCAAAAAAAGAAGGTGGGTATATTCCTAAATTTAAATCTGATGATGTTGTTCCTATTAACGCGGGTAAGACTGCTATAAAACCTACGGAACTTAATAAACCATTTTCTGATCTAGATTGGGGAATTCAAGAAATGATTGAAAACATTGATATTCCTGTTTGTTTTATTAAGAGCCCAAATATGGGACTGATAATGGAAACATTTACAAGTGTTAATAGTGGAACTCCATTAAATCCAATTGAGTTATTAACTAATATGTGGACTTCAGTTTCAAAATGGCTACGAGGGTTGGAAGAGAATGTTATGGTCGATACTTTCTTCTTTAATAATTTGTATAAGAAAGATAAAGATATTCAAGATAGAGAAACTTTAAAAAAAGTTCTTCAATCTCTATGTTATGTATGTGAGAGTAATGGGACTAATCCATATAGACAGGGTATAGATAAAAAAGAAACTTGGGGAGATGCTGTCAGCCCAACATCACATATAGATAAAAATTTATTATCTGATGTGGAAGATGTTCTTGAAGATTTGGGAGAAGGTTTATCGCTAAACTATAATACACAAACCCAAAATGTTTATAGATTGACAACATATAATTCAAAAACTTCGAGTATGTTAATGTTAATATTAACATATATGATATCAAAACGGGATATGGATATGTTTTATGATATTAGTAAATTAGGTAAATATAAATTACAATTGGATAATAAACCTGAATGGGTTGAGTGGTTAGCTGATACTATTATAGATTTGGCATTATCTGAACAATATGCTTATCTTACTGATAAGAATGAAAAAACTTTAATTCCACAATTTGATAGTGATGGTAATGAAAGATTTCTAATAGGTGATGATGGGGAAGCAGAGGAACATCCTGATGGATATTATCGTAAATTGACACAAGGCCGTTCTTTGAAGAATAATTTACAATATCTTATTGATGGGTTAGTTGATAGGTTTGAAAATGAAATTGATACTTTAATAGGTAATAGAGTATTTAAAAAACTACCTTTACAAAGAACATTGACTAGTAGAAATAAAGTTAATGCTTATCAACGTAAAAGGAAAAGTAATCTTAGTGGAAAGAAAATAAATCCACAAGATGTATTGAATGGTAAGCGTATAAATGCTACTCACAATATAGGTGATGCTTATGCAGATGGTGGAGAAGAAATGGGGCTAGGAGAAGAACCATTAAATAAAAAGATGGGTAAAATATAGTGTGAACATATTTAACTTCTCAAAGGAAGTAGATAGTGATAGGGTATATCAGTACAAAGTGTTGGTATATCCTAATATCACATATATGAGAGATCTTGAAAAAGATTCCTATGTAGTTGTATTAAGAAATGTAATAAAAGAACTAAACAAAGTCAGAGATGATATTCATTGGACTATACTTTCCCCCAATGAAATAAAAAGTTTAGTATTCCCAAATACTACACAATTACCTATTAATCTACCATCATATCCAAACGCTATGAGAACTCATTTTAATCATAAAGAGCTAATGAAGGTTATTGATTGGAAGAAAAATGATTATGATGTAGTTTATTCTCATTTACCAGAACATACTTTACAATTATCAAATATGTTTTCCAATGAAACAAATATATCACCAAAGTTTATTGGATATTGTCATTGGTATGAAGTTCCAGAGAATACTGCTTATTCAAAATCAATGTTGATGCATAATATTGCTGGAACATTGGAGATGGAAGAATGTGGTGTAAATACAAAATGGTTAAAAGATTTAGTTATAGAAAAATCAAAAAAGATTTATAGCAAAGATATTACAGATAGATTAGAACAGATTATTCAACCACATTATCTCGGTATAGATGGTATATCGACTGGTCATGAGTATAAACCAAAAACAATTCTATTCAATCATAGAGATAATGAATATACAGGTTGGGCTTGGTTTGTAAAAAGAATGGATGAGTTATGGGAAAAACGGCAAGACTTTAAAGTATATTTAACATTAGCTGATTTAGATAGACCTTATGCTGAAAGAGTTAAA
>CAYFGZ010000199.1:0-3872 GCA_964342575.1 uncultured Nisaea sp.
TAAATGGGGTCAGGACAATCCCTTCCCCTCCGCCACAAGTCACTAGAATATAACCTGTTCAACTGATTATTAGAAATTCGTCACAGGACTACTCCGTGCCACAAAGATATCTTAAAATGATACTCAATTCGCCAGTTTACGATGTGGCGCAAGAAACTCCTTTAGATCTCGCACCCCGCCTGAGTACAAAATTAAAAAATAATATTTTAATAAAAAGAGAAGATCTGCAGGCCGTTTTTTCCTTTAAAATAAGGGGCGCCTACAATAAACTTGTCCAGTTAACGCCAGCTGAAAAGGCTAGAGGTGTTATAGGTGCATCTGCTGGAAATCATGCACAAGGTGTCGCGTTAGCCGCAGCAAAACTTAAAGTATCCGCAACAATAGTAATGCCAGAAACTACCCCAAAGATTAAAGTCGATGGGGTAAAAAAATTCAACGCTGATGTCATATTATTTGGGGATGATTTCTCTTCAGCCTTTGACCGAGCACAAAAAATTTCTGCGCAAAAATCACTTGCTTTTATTCCGCCATTTGATGACCCATTTGTAATTGCGGGGCAAGGTACAATCGCGTTAGAACTTTTGCGGCAACATACGGAAGATATCCATGCGATTTTTGTTCCAATAGGTGGTGGGGGCCTAATATCGGGAATAGGATCGTACGTTAAAATGGTAAGACCAGAAATAAAGATCATAGGGGTTGAGTCGGGCGAGTCTGCTTCAATGTATGCCTCACTCAAAAAAGGACGTAGAGTTAAATTGAGAAACGTTGGTATTTTTGCGGACGGCGTCGCCGTTGCTCAGGTTGGGAAGGAGCCCTTCAACCTAGCAAGAAAGGTAATCGACGAGGTTGTCTTGGCAGACGTAGACCAGATTTGTGCGGCGATTAAAGACTTATTCGAAGACACGCGAGCCATAGCAGAGCCATCAGGGGCATTATCTATCGCCGGAATGAAAAACTATATCAAAACAAATAAAATCGTCGGCAAGAATTTAATAGCAATTAATAGTGGGGCAAATGTCAGTTTTGATAGATTGAGACACATATCTGAGCGAGCAAATTACTCCGAGGCCCTTGAAGCGCTTTTCGCAGTAACCATCCCAGAACAAAAGGGTAGTTTTCTTACATTTTGCAAAGTACTTGGAAGACGTAATATAACGGAGTTCAACTATAGATATTCGAGCTCCAAAGAAGCACATATTTTTGTCGGCGTAGCCTTGACCAAGGGTAGCAATGAACGAGCGGAAATAAGTAACTTATTTAGTGACCAAGGCTACAAAGTCGAGGACCTGACGGATAATGATATGGCAAAGCTCCATATCAGGCACATGGTAGGGGGGCATCGGAATAACGCCGAAACTGAACGCATCTATCGTTTTGAATTCCCAGAACGCCCTGGTGCACTTCTAGGCTTTCTAGATAAAATGGGACAAAAATGGAATATTTCACTTTTCCATTATAGAAACCATGGATCCGCTTTTGGTCGTGTTCTATGCGGGTTTCAGATACCTAAGAACGCAATAGAAGCCTTTGATGACTCTCTTCGTAGACAAGACTACAAATATTCTGAAGAGACATTGAATGAGGCCTATAAGAAGTTTTTAGATTAACTATCTGCCGTTCCAAAAAAAAATAAATCCCATCGACTTATAACTGGAAGATTTTTGAAGAAGCTATATTATTTGTATGGAAAAAGGTATTGATAAAACTTTATTTATCCTAACTAACTAAACTAGGAGTTTTTTTCCATGGCCAAGACACTTAGTGTATTTGGTGCAAGTGGGCTGGTAGGATCTCATATTGTAAAAGCAGCACTCTCGAAGGGCTACACCGTTAATGGAACAATGCGCGATACTAACACTGCTGAAAAAGTAAAATATCTTAAGCGACTTGAAAATTCAGAGAATCTTAAACTTTTTAGTGCAGATATGCAAAATTCAAATGACTTGGACCTCCCGTTGTTGAACGCTGATGCAGCCTTCATAGCATGCCTAATACCCACCTATTTTGGGAAAAGTGGGAAGGCCGCAAAGGATATGAATTTTCAGGAAGGAATTAGAGAAATTATAAAGCCAACAGTCGACGGGTGCTTAAATATTCTAAAGGCGGCAGAGCGAAATGGGATCAAAACTGTCATTGTTTGTTCATCAACCTCGAGCACTAATCCTGTCCCACCTGTGCCATTTAAAAATGAAATAGAACACTGGTCTGACGACCTCGAGCAATGTCGCTCTAAAAAATTCACGTCTGCAGCTAAAACTGTCATGGAGAAAGAAGCAATTAAGTTTGCAAATGAAAACGATATACGTCTTTCGATACTTCTGCCTACCGGATTATTTGGAGAAGGCCTTTTGCCGACACATATGGAACATAATCCCTTTAAATGGCTAAAATCCGTAATAGAAGACGGGGACCCCAGGCATGACGTTATGCCCAACGATTCGAGCTCTATGATCCATCTGGAAGATTTAGCAAATATGTTTTTAGCAGCTTACGAAAATCCGGCCGCCGCTGGTCGATACTTTGGCGTTTACAACAGTTTACATTGGCAGGATATCTACTCCGAGTGTCTTAAGATTCTTCCTAATATGAAAATGCCGAAACCGATGTCTGGAATACCAGTACCGCCAACCAGCTTCGATTTTACCCGGAGAGACACTCTTGAGGTCCAAATTCGTGACTTTCCAACTTTACTGCTCCAAACAATCGAATGGATCAAATCTGAACCGTTTTAATAAACGATACGACGGCGCGAGCCCCAGAGTAGGGAATTATTATTAAAAATTTGAGCGAGCGTAATATAAAACCTATTATTTACACTTACTATAATTTGAATTGCGGCAGATCATCGCCTTCTTCCTAGCTTCTTCAATCTCAGATGCCGTCATCATCTTTCCCAATCTGTCTCTATTCTCTTTAGAGTCTCTGAAACCGTTCACTGCACCGATATCATACCACATAAATGCTAGAACATAATTTTTCGCAACCCCTTCACCGTCTACGTACAAATGACCGATAAAAGAAGGTGCGCCAAGATGACCGAGGGCTACTGCTTTTCGATACCAATCAGCCGCTTTGATGAAGCGCCTGTCGGTGTATGCCTCCAAACCTCTAGAAAACGCTTCATTGGCGTCATCCACTTCAGCAAACGATCTAACTGCAAGAAATTGTAGTATTAGGACAACAAGTAAAGCTATTTTTCGCCCTGCATTATTCGCCATCACTATTTCCCAAGACCAGTATTTCCTTGTATCTCCTATACACACTATTCCAAAGTATGGGAACCCAAACCAACAAAACGGTAGGCTGTGCTAACTAGATTATCGAACCATGCCAGAGACTGCATAAGCCAATAAATATTGCTTAAAGGTGCCACTTTGGTTCAATAAGCCAGATGATAAACATAAGAGCCAACGCAACATAAGAAATGGGCATAAAAAGGTTTGGTGTATCGTTCTTTTTTAACCAACGCTCGTACATCCCAAGCAGCAGATGTCCAGCCATAACTGCTAACACTATCGGTATAAGTGGATTGTAGGAGCCATCCAACTTGAGGTTATTCTTTCTTTCTTTGGCGTAACGCCAATGCCACTACTATGCCTAGCATTATTATAAAAATAGCTGTCCAAAACATCGTTTACACCTAGTTTCGATAGCCTCTAATTCTTTTCAACCAATCTCGCTTCGGTTTCAGCAGAAGTTTTTATCGTCATTCTTTTCTCAGCCGGCAGTGAATCAAAAATTGTTTCAGCTTGCTGATAGTCTGCCTGGCTACCAGTTTCGGCTGCCTTCATAAGCCTTCGCGCTACGCCAGCTGTTCCATTATTCTTTGTACTTTCCGCTAAAATACGCAAACCTTGCCTGGTATCTTC
>CAYFGZ010000200.1:0-3859 GCA_964342575.1 uncultured Nisaea sp.
CAATAACTTGTCGCTTTGGCATTGCAAGGTTCAGGATCACCTTTATCATCACTATACCAACACTTTTCATATTTCTTAACAGTTGGATTAATGAATGTATACATTTGGAACTGTTCTGCTCCCATTCTACCATCTATTAAGAAATCACAATTTTTGAATTTACATACTTCCTTAACTGCTTGTAGTCTATATTCCATATTATCAAAACCTAATACAACAACATTTCTTTTTAATTCAGGGTAATAGTGTTTAAATTTTTCATTATGTATTTGAACTTCTATTTCTGGATTTATTTGTTTTAATATTATTGATAATGCTTTGGTTTTTTCTAATCTTACAGAACCTGTATCATACATTGATACACCTACATTTTCAATTGATACTTTATCAAAATCATATAAATGCAATTTATTTGCACCCATACGAACCAATTGAGTTGCAGTGCTACTACCAATAGCACCACAACCTAAAATGTGATAAGTATATTCATTGAAATTACTAACTATTCCACTGTATCTACTATCTATCATGATTCCCAACTTTCTTGTCTAATATCATATTGATATTCTATCATAATATCATCAAATGAACAATTTGTATTTTTATTATAAATTACACTTTCAACTGGTAGCCAATCAACAGTATCATCTAATTGTTTTTTATTTAATAGTAATATTCTATACATTACATTATTATCAGATAATATCTTATTTGTTTTGACTACTTCATTTTTGTATTCTTTATATTGTTCTTTTGATTTCATACTAAATTCATAATCCTGATGAATAGTTTCTGTTTTAGAAACTATTTGTTGATAATATGATTTATTTAATGATATTTCTTTTTCTGGTTTATATCTATAACCTGGAAATGCTAATGAAGTTTGTTTTGTATTATTCCAAGACTTTTCAGGTTTTTCTGTATTACATAGTTTATCAACTTCTTTTTTAACACTTTTATTAATTTTCTTATCTTTTCTAATAATTTTTAATTCAATGTCTTCAAATGTTTGTATAGGTTTCCATATATTTACTCTAAATTTATATTCTTCTTTTAAATTTACTACTAATGATAATGACATAGTTCCATTAGCCATTTCATCAATTGCAGTTAAATCTGTTCCAGACCAAAATGCAGACATTGTGTGATGACTATGCCACCATACAAATCTTACATTATCATATTTCATACCTATTTTCGAATAGTAATTTGCTAATTCATCTTTATCTAATACAGTATTTGCCATTGATATTTCTTGTTTTAATATTGTAGGTTCAAATAAACGATAGTTATTATCTTTATCTAATTCTGCTAATAACATACCGCCTATTTCTGATTTATGTTTATCATATGCATATTGACAATATTGTTGGATTTTATTCCAATCTTTTTCATCAATATAAAATTCTGTTTCTTGCATATCATTTCCTTTTTTTAATAAATAGTAGAATGACTTATAAAGCCACTCTACTATTTTAGTTAACATTATAAAGATCTAACAATTCGTTGTATTTCTTCCATTTCCATTTGTTCTCTACTACGACTTGTTTCCTTTTCTTTTTCATCATCTTTTGATTCTATTGAAAGTTGTCTTTCTTTAAATTTATTTGAATTCATATATCCAAATACTTGTTCTATATTTTCAAACAAAGGACAACTATTTCTAAAATCACTATCCATATTATCATATTTTGCAAGAAATCTTTTACAGATTTCCATAAAATATGGTTCATATGGTTCATATCTAATTTGTCCATTACTATCTTTAATTTTTATATCTTGATTGACATAATCATCAAATTCATAGATATCAGGATTACCACCACTTTCTAATGATTCCTTTAAAGATAATTGACGAATTTCATATTCTTTATTAATAAGATTATCATCATCATCATATTCATTAACACTATTAATAACTGGACAATCTATTATTATATGTTCATCTGATTGTATATTAAGGAAATTATCTAAATTCATATCAAATACACAAGAATGCCAAACTGATTGGGCATTATATTTTAAATCTTGTGTAATTAATTCCTTAAATTTATCAGTTCTTTTTTCTGGTATTCCAAAGAACATATTTTCTAATGAATTTAATGGCCCTGTATGTCCAATATTGAATGTTTTCCAATTTTCAAAATGAACAAAGAAACTTTCAAAATCCATATCTGATAATGAATTAACCATTGAAGATTGCACACTACCGCCACATAAATGTCCAAAACCACTTTGCATTCTATTAGTATTTAAATCACTAATACAAGACAATTTTTTTGTTAGTTCATCATTCATAAAAACTTTATCTTTAATAGCGAATTTATGATCTTGACTTGAACTATAACTATTAGTTCTGGATATGAATGGGAATGTTCTTGAATAATTATTAAACATATGTGAATATTTATCATCATATAAACCTAACATATTAATACATCTTGAAGATATTCTATATCTACTATTATTAGTTGTTAATTTATATATTTTATTAAATTCAAATAGATATTTTAAACAATCATCATATTCTAATATACTTTTAGTTGTTTTTCCATTTTTTGTTTCTATATTTAATTGTTTAACTACTTCTTTTTTATACATAATACATTTATTATAAGAAAGTAGTCTATCATAAGTATATTTATCAAATGATAATTCTTCTTTTAGATGTTCTTCACTGTGAAGATATGTTTCATTCATGGTATGCTTATCAAAGTTATGTGCTGTATCTAAAAGAAGTGTAATATATTTTCTTAAATTAAATTTTGTTTTAATCCATATATTACCTGGTATATCGATAGTTTCTATGAAATTCTCTGATTGCCAAATATCCATTTTTTGATTTGAAAATTTCATATATATTGTTAAAAATGTATCATTAGTATATTCATTTCTATAATTCATATTAGTTAAACTATCATTTGTTTCATAAAAACAAAATACTTCTACATTTTCTTTTTCATTTGCTTTACTTATTCTATCTTGTATATTATTTTGAATTTCTTTAATTATTCTTCGTGTTATTTCTGTATTATCCTGAAATGTTGCATTTTCATATCTTAAATTTGATAATTCTCTTGCAATTTCATTATATTGTCCACCTATGTTTCTAAAATAATGTCCATAAGGTTGTCTAAATAAATTAGTTATATTAGTTCCTTTTTTCCAACCTAAACAATGGTAATGAATTATTGCTTTTATAGTATCAGAACTTTTTGATTTTAATCTAAATTTATTAGTAATACCTAATGGATTAATACCATTTGGTATTTGTGCTGTGTAATAGTAGTTATCATTAAAGATTTTTATTTTTTCTAAAACACTTTTTTGTGGACCTAATAATACACTATCTATAAATTCAGAAGGATTTATAGCATTTTCTTCAAAAGGTATTATTTTCCATTTACTTTCATTCCAATTTACACTATGATTAGACATATCTTTTCCTTTCATATTCAGGTAAGGCAATTAACCTTACCTGAATACATTTATTATTATTTAACCACCTGTTTTATTGTTGTATACCACTGATACAACAGCAAAATCGGCACCTTGACTTGGAACTAATTCAGTATCGTTATTAGCCCTTGCCTGATTAACATTAACAGTAGCACTATTTGGAATATCTAATTCAGTTCTTAAAGCACCAACAGTTGTTGATGTAACTAATGTATTCTCAAAAGTATCGCTTCCATTAAGTAATCTTATAGTATGCTGTTCAGCCATTTTCTTTTCCCTTCACTACATTTGTAGTATTATTTGTTGAATTCAATCTATTATTTACACAATTGGCATAAAATTCTTTTAAATTATTTTTATCTATTGTTTCTTTATCTCTATTACACTGTTTATATGAATA
>CAYFGZ010000201.1:0-3820 GCA_964342575.1 uncultured Nisaea sp.
TGGGCATTTGAGGTGCCCAAAGACCTGCCGCTTTGACCTTCTCTTGGGTATGATTCAATACATCGGCTGAAATATTTTCGTGATTATCATAATTTTCCCTATCTTTCTCCAGAGGAATAATATGTTCCTCAACAAATGCTCGTACCTTGAGCCTGTAATTTTCGATTTCCCACGGTAGATCAAAGTTCATTTTTATTCGTCACAATTCAGAAGTTAAGCGGGCCTTTTTGCCTAATGCAGAAAGATATTATTCTTTTTTTGTCTAACAGAGTTCGATCCCTTTGCAAATATACCTTGGAGAATAAATTTTAAAGTAGTCTTGGTCTAGCAGGTTAACAAGAAACGGGAATTGCTATGCCGTCGAGACACGGTATCAGTGTTAATATATCAAAAACAGTTGCCACATTTGTGATCGTTGAAATTTCGGAAGAATCTCAATCGACGGAATGAACTACGTTATAATAGATATTATTTTCGATAAAACATTATCCAAATTACGATAATAATCTAAGTATTCTGCAGTTCTTAAACAATTTTATCTAATCCAGCAATATCCACCCTTTGACGATAAATAACTTTCGAGTTTTAACCTAATGCTTGCATGCATTATTTAACTAAACTGAAATAATGGAAGAGGTGGTTGCTAAACTCCTTTTTGTGGGGCACGATTCCGCGGCTAAAGTATTTTTTATGGGAGAAAACAGGATGTCCTTCTTTAAGCACATTAAACGGATTTCTCTTGGGTTGGCCGCTGTTGCTATGATGGTTTCGGCGGGGAACCTGAGCGCTAAGGAGATTAAGATCGGCGTTATCTACGACTACACTGGTCCCTTAGCCGCTGGAGGGTCCTCTTTGCATGCGTTGGGTGCAAAGATAATGATCGATTATTTTAATTCTAAAGGTGGGGTAGAGGGCTACAAAATCAACGCGATATATGCAGATGCTCAGTCCAAGCCCGAGATAGCTATCAATGAAGCGGTACGTTTAATTGAGCAAGAAAAAGTAGACATGCTGCTTGGTTTTTACTCGAGCGCCCAATGTGTTCCTGTGTCGGCTAAAGTTGACGCAATGAAAAAGTTCATGTGGATTACGACGTGTATTTCGCCGGCAGTATTGAAGGGAAGAAACCTTGAACATGTCTTTCGCATACAACCTCACGGAGGCATGTTTGGCACAACTTCGCCTGATTTTGTTGCCCATTATGCGAAGGAAAAGTTGGGTGTAGATCCATCTAAATTGAAGGTAGCTATTATACATGAAGATGGACCCTATGGAAGCGGTGTCGCAGGAGGTAATGAGGCTGGTTCCAAGAAGCATGGGTTTAAAATAGTACTAAAAGAGGGTTACGCAGCGACCGCACCGGATTTGTCGTCACTTGTAACTAAGTTGAAGAGGAAGCGCCCGGACGTTATTTTCCATACAGGTTATAACCCAGATATTACTCTATTTTTGCGTCAGAGCAGGGAACTAGGACTAAAATGGAAAGCTCTAATTGGGCATGGAGCCGGATACGGAGTACCAGATAAATTGTATGAGGCATTTGGAAATGATGCCAACTATATCTATAATGTTGATCCTGTATCTATCTGGCTAATAGACCCAAAAACATTGTCTCCGGGGCTTGGGAAAGTAACTAAAATGGTCGGTAGAGAGTATAAGAAAGCTCATCCGGACGTTAAGACGTTTTCAGCTCACGTTGGTATGGCTGCAAGTAATACGTATACGTTTTTCGATGAAGTTTTACCTCGTGCTATAAAAAAGTATGGCGGAATAACTTCGTCTGCTCTTAGAAAAGCGGCGGCTGAGACGGATTTACCAGTAGGGGCTACCCTTATGGGGTATGGGGTAAAATTTCAACCCAAAGGTGCGGATATGTCTGGGCAGAATGAGAGAGCTTTTCCAGTTGTCGTGCAATACATAGATGGCGCAGCCAAAATAGCTTGGCCAAAGCCGTTGCAGACAGTTGACCCAGTACTACCGTTGCCCAAAGGCTCACCGTACGCTAAGTGACAGTTTGTTCGAGTGACCTAAATGAGTGATCAAATTATAGCTGCCGAAGCGTTGACTAAACGCTTCGGCGGTTTCACTGCTGTGAACAATGTTTCCTTCAAAGTAGAGAAGGGCGAAATTGTAGGGTTGATTGGGCCAAACGGTTCAGGGAAGAGTACAATTTTTAACATGTTGTCGGGAGCTCTAAAGCCGACTTCCGGTTCTGTATTATTTAAGGGGCGAGAAATTGGGGGGAATCTTCCGAATAAAATTTGCCATATGGGAATAGGACGTACTTTTCAAATTCCTCGTCCTATAAAACGCCTATCAATTCTGGAAAATGTTGTTGTTGCGGCATATTTTGGACAAGATGAATTCGGAAGCCGGTCGGCCGCATTTGAATCTGCGCGAATGGCGTTAGAAATGGTTGGATTGCCGATCGACCCAGGTGTTAGAATTTCAAGTCTGGGGGCTGCGGGATTAAAGAAGCTCGAACTGGCAAGAGCTTTGGCAACACAGCCAGAGTTACTGCTGGCAGACGAAAGCCTAGGCGGACTGGATAATTCGGAGATGGATCAGGCGGCCGATATGCTTAGACGTATTCGATCGGAAATGGGTATTACTATAATCTGGGTAGAGCATATTATGGGTGTTCTGATGCGTGTTGTAGATAGAGTTATGGTTTTGGATCATGGAGAAAAAATATCGGAAGGTTTGCCAGCAGAAGTTGCAAGTGATCCAAAAGTTATAGAAGTTTATTTAGGGACAGAGGCCACTGATACGCCGGCTTCCAAAGAAAATATTGTCTAAAGGTAGTTTAGTTCTGGACTTCTTTAGATCACTTTTGAAGTCATTTATAGGAAGAAATAAAATATGCTTGAGTTGAAGGGGATTAATGCGGGGTACGGTACATTTCAAGCACTATTTAATATCTCGTTGGACGTGAAAGCAGGTGAGGCTGTTGCGGTAATAGGACCAAACGGGGCGGGGAAAACAACTCTAATGAGAGTTATTTCGGGAATGACCGAATTATTTTCCGGAGAAATGGAAATGGATGGTAGATCGCTTCTATCTGTGCCGCCGCATCAGATTGTTGAATTAGGAATCGCGCACGTTCCGGAAAATCGCCGCCTATTTCCGGGAATGAGTGTAGAAGATAATCTTAAACTTGGGGCGTTTGCTAAAACGGCTCGTGGTGACAGTACGAAAAATCTAGATTTTGTATACGAATTATTTCCAAGGATGAAGGAACGTCGTAGCCAGTTAGCTGGCACTATGTCCGGGGGCGAACAACAAATGTGCGCCATAGGTAGAGCGATTATGTCGGGTCCAAAACTATTACTGATGGATGAGCCGTCTGCGGGTTTGGCTCCTGTTGTGGTTCAGCAGGTTTTTAATCTAGTTCGCAGAATAAGGGAGGAGGGTTATACCGTGCTTATTGTTGAGCAGAATGTTCAGCAGGTGTTGCATGTAGTGGACCGAGCATACCTCTTGGAAGCTGGTCAACTTATAGACAGTGGCAATTCGGCAGACCTTCTAGAGAGTGAGAGTGTCCGGAAGGCATATATGGGGCTCTAGGGTGCCCATAAAGGAAGAAGAATTATGGAAGAAATTTTCGATATATTTTTGGTTGAAGCTATAATAAACGGAATACTTTTTGGGGGTGTTCTGGCTTTGCTATCGTTGGGATTGAATTTAATTTTTGGCGTCGTTGATGTGGTTTGGATTTGCTACGCTGAGTTAGTGATGTTTGGCATGTACACGATGTACTGGCTTTCCGGCGTTTATGATGTACATATCTTAGTGGCTGCGATAGCGGCCATAGGGTTAG
>CAYFGZ010000202.1:0-3804 GCA_964342575.1 uncultured Nisaea sp.
TTTGCTCCTAGCAACGCAATCATCTCGCCCGTCGCTATGAAGGTAAACGGTGACGTAATAATCTCATCACCCTCTCGGACTCCAATTGCCATCATAGCGATCAAAAGCGCGTCGGTGCCGCTCGATACCGATACGCAATGTTCGCTTCCAACATATTGCGCAAGTTGGGTTTCGAGCTCCATAACCTCCGGCCCCATAATAAACCGGCCATGCTCCAATACAACATTGATTCGCCTCTGAAGTGGCTCTTTGAGCAACTTGTACTGGGATTTTAGGTCGACAAATTCCATCTAATTAGCTCCCCCCGACTACAACCTGTTTGCGGTACTTCAACTAAATCGGCTCGCATTTAGTCGCCGACCAACTTGCAAACACCGTTTTTGATGACAAATTTATCGCCGGTGTGAGGACACACGTAGTTAACATCGCCAACACTTGGTAAGACCAACTGTTCTCCATACCGACTCATCCACCCGATACGGCGAGCAGGAACGCCTACCATTAGAGCGAAATCGGCAACATCACAGTTAACTACGGCTCCAGCGCCTACAAATGCATAGCGACCAATAGTTACGCCACATACGATGGTACAGTTTGCGCCGAGAGTAGCCCCCCGCCTAACCACAGTAGGACGATATTCGGACTTTCGCGAAACTTCCGCACGTGGATTGTAAACATTTGTAAAGACCATACTCGGACCACAAAAAACACCATCTTCTATAGTCACATTGTCATAGACGGACACGTTATTTTGGATCTTTACCTTGTCGCCGATATTCACTTTGTTCGCAACGAAAACGTTTTGACCAAGTGAACATTCGGACCCGATTACGGCACCAGCCGAAACATGGCTCCAGTGCCATATGCGTGTATCAGCTCCCACCGTCGCCCCAGCATCGACTATGGCTGTGCTATGTGCCGTGTAATCTCCCATAGACTCCTCGTAGGGTATTAGTTACTAGAACTGACTGCGTTCTATTAGATCGACTCGGGGGAAGAGCAGCATCAGCAGTCAATCGGTAATGAAACTCGTCTGCCATCACGTGATGAAATATACATCGCAACCAACGTCTCGAGCGAACGAAGTCCCTCGCGACCATCCGTTTCGGGCGGCTCCTCACCACGCAGCGCTTTGATAACGTTGTCGTAATACACCGGGTGGCCAAGTCCATAAACCGATGTTGTTTGGTAACTAACATCCGCGGCAAGCTCGTCATCCGCATCTTTATTCGCAAACTCCCAATGCTTCACTTCGTTGACAGCCACCCCCCCGATCTGGACAGAACCAGTCTCACCGAGGATTGTTATAGAACCTTCTAAATTCTTCGGGTATGTCAGCATCGTGACATTGACCGAACCCAACGCGCCCGATCGCCATTTAACGTTGGCCACTGCGGTATCTTCGACTTCGATATTTCGTTGCAGCGTAGAGGTGTACGCATGAACGCTCTCTATTGGTCCGATTAGCCAATCAAGAAGATCGATATAGTGACTCGCTTGATTCATTAAGGCGCCACCATCAAATTCCCATGTCCCACGCCAAGCTGCCTGGTCATAATATTCCTGTGGCCTCGTCCAGAATACATTTAGATTAGCCATGTGAATGCGTCCGAACCGGTTCTTAGTAATCGTCCGTTTCAACAACTGTAGAGTAGGATTCAAACGATTCTGCTTCACGACAAACAGATGGACCCCAGCATCGTCACACTCGGCCACCATACGCTTACCATCCGCCAATCGCGTTGCCATAGGTTTTTCCGTAATGACATGGCGTCCAGCTCGCGCAACTTGTATTGCCTGCGGCGGATGTAATCCGCTAGGCGTACAAAGGGTAACTACGTCAGCTCGCGAATTCTTTAGCAAGGCCTCTAGCGACGTGAACTGTTCTACGTCCAATTCGGCGCTAACCTGAAGTGACGCATCAGGATCAACATCGCACACTGCTACCAATTCGCAGCGATCACCAAGTTTCTGAATCGCACCGAAATGGCGATCAGAGATCCTTCCGCAACCGACTACCGCAAAACGTATCTTTCTATCTGTAATTTTACTGGGTGGGCGATATTCCATGTTGTCACCATTGTTATTGCTTTATCAAATCGCCAGTTGTGCGAACTGACAGGAACCGGATTGTGAATCCGTAATCGATTAAATAACAGGAGTTTACACGCAAAAGGACGCTTGCAACCCCTCCAGCATCAAGTACCCGGACCCTGCGGAAGCATTTGTTGCACGATATCAGGCACCACAATGAATTCTTGCGGTAACTTAGCGATCAGCGTTTCGTACCTCAACGGCGCTTCGACCAAACCGGTAAATATCATTGCATCCACCGACGGTAACTCCTCTATCGTCGTCCACACCGGCTTACCAACAAACGTGGCCGAAGAAGTCTGAGGTTCGAATAAACCTAAAACTTCGATACCAAAATCATGCGCTCGTACAAATCCAATCTCCGCAAGTTCAGACGTGCCACTAAACACCACGCGGTTACGCGAACGGTCAGCGCAGAAACGTAATGATTTAGCGATCGATTCGCTCGCCGTGCGGTAGAAACTAAACGAACTTGTAAAATATTCAGCCGTGAGGCGACTTTTTTCCGCGAATCCCTTTGGTGTTAAATAGTACAAATAACGATTGGCTGGCGCCTGGGTGATTTTAATCAAGCCCTTACGCGCGCAACGACGCAAAAAGGAATTCGCAAGACCGAGCGCGATACCTGTCTTGTCTGCCAGATGTCTTTGCGTGACATCACTACTCCCATCTATCACTTGCAAGATTTCAAGGGTAAGCGCTTCTTCTCGATCTCGTTTCATTTTATTTCGTTCATCAAATGCAGTAGCCTTCGGGTTTTTAGCTCAAGCGACCACCTATAAGGGGCCGACCCATCGAAGGATATACACTTTAGTGCTCAGCGTTAAAATGACATTCTTTGGTTTATGACCCGCAAAACATTAATCACGCGCTGCTAGGAATCACCGCGCTCGGGACCAAACTCCTCCCTAGAATTGACCGTTCGGAGGCACGCTACCGCCCTGTAGGGCGCCAGACCCCACATAAACTCTTACCGTTGCGCCTAAGAGCAACACTGTATTTGATAGATCTGCTAATCATGATCGATCAACTGATCAAGAATCTGTTATCTACAACGCTAACTTAACATCTTGGATGAGGTCATGTTCAGATAATGAACGCTAGTATAACACAGGTGTTCATTAATTGAACACCGTCTACTCTACTAGTGCTTGTAGCAGTCTAAATATTGGAAGGACGCACTAATCGCGCTCGATTGCAAGACTTGAGACTTCAACCCGAATATGACGTTCCGCGATATTGAGAAGCAACGACACCCGTTCCTTGCCGACCTTTTTGCAGAACAAAGCCTCGTACCCAGCCATCGCGCCCTCCAAAATCCGAACGGAGCTACCTTCGACTAGGTCGTCCTTAAGATGTTCGATTACACCAAATTCATCCGCCTGCGCGCGGAGCGACGCAATGAGGTCATCCGGTAATGTGGCGTAGTGATTACCAAACCGAATAAGTCTTGAAACTCCATAGGTCGATCGGATAGGTGCGAAATTATCTCTTGTAGGGGTCAAACGTATAAACAAATAGCGGGGGAACATCGGCGCGGGCGGGCGGGCTAAACGCCCGCGACTACGGAGCAAGGGCAAATACGCTTCGTAACCCTGATGGAGCAGGTTTTGGAATGCCAACTGCTCTTGCCGCGGCTTCGCATAAACGAGATACCACGCGGGGTTCAGGGTGCCGGTTTTAGAATCGTCCATTATGCAAATAATCTAC
>CAYFGZ010000203.1:0-3796 GCA_964342575.1 uncultured Nisaea sp.
TAAATGGCCGGCGCAGAGGTAGTCGTGTGTGCAAGCTCTGACTCTAAGATGGAGAAGTTAAAAAAGTTAGGAGCAGATCATACGATGACTTATATGGATAATGAATTTCACAAAGGCATCTATCAATTGTATGGAAAGCCGGGCAGGAGAGGCTTTGACGGTGGTGTAACGATGGTGGTTAATTTCACTGGAGGTGATACCTGGGTGCCATCGCTGCGTGCTTTAAAGCGCGGCGGACGTTTGGTGACTTGCGGAGCCACTGCTGGGTTTGATCCTAAAACTGATATTAGATTTATATGGACTTTCGAACTCCAATTGCTGGGATCGAATAGTTGGGAACGGGAAGATCTAGTGGAACTTATGAGGTATATAGATGACGGTGCCATGAAGCCCGTTATTGATAAAACGTTGCCTCTTATGGAGACAAAGGAGGGTGTTCGGCTTCTTGAAGATCGAGAGGTTTTTGGGAAAGTCATAATTAACCCGTAGTTTATTAATTTAAGAGGAGATCGCTATGACCAGCGTTTTAAGTCAAAATGAAGTTCAGAGGCTGCTAGATGATTCGCCGTATATAGGTTTTATGAAGCTGGAAGTTGTATCTATGGATGTAGATAAGGATCAGATCGTTATCAGAATGCCTATGCGACCGGAATTCGAACGTAGGAGGGGAACAGGCCAATACCACGGGGGGGCAATCGCGGCGCTAATTGATATTGCAGGGGACTATGCATTAGTGATGAAAGTGGGAGGCGGTGTCCCGACTATAAATTTTCGGGTCGATTTTTTGAGGCCCGGGACAAATACATCTCTGACGGCAACAGCTACTACAAGGCGCCAGGGACGGTCTGTGGCTGTTGTAGATATTGATATTCATGACGATGACGGTAAGCTTTGTGCAGTTGGCCGGGGCACATATAGCCCAAAGGTAGGCTAATAATTAACAATCCAACTATTTATCAATTAGTGCAGTTAAAAAGATTAGGATAGTTCGAATACGTAAAAATGTCAGATCAGCATTCTAAGTCTAAAACCCCGCTTCTAGCACTTCGTCAGGCTAGCGTATCGATTGGTCACCATGTTATATTTAGAGGAGCCAATATCTCAATCTCTTCAGGTGACAAAATTTGTTTAGTAGGAAAAAATGGCTCTGGCAAATCTACATTAATTAGGGCGTTGGCGGCGCAAATAGAACTCGATGGTGGGGATCGTTTTATGCAACCTGGCTCTAAAATTGAATATTTGCCACAAAACCCTGACTTTAAAAATTCCCAAAGCGTATGGGATTACATTTCCGAAAATGATAATAGCTCGCGTTCGGATCTTAAGGATCACGAAATAGAGGCAGCTGTATCAGGTCTAAATCTAGATAAAAGTCGCAGGCTTACTAATCTATCTGGAGGGGAATTGAGAAGAGCTGCGATTGCCAGAGTGCTTGTCCGGAACCCAGATGTTTTGCTTCTAGATGAACCAACTAATCATCTAGATTTATCTACCATTGAATGGCTAGAGCATGAACTAGCGCGATATAAAGGTGGATTTCTCATCGTGAGTCACGATAGAGCGTTTTTGAGAAATTTATCGGAGATCACCTATTGGATTGATAGAGAAGTTGTGCGTAAGAATGCATCAGGGTTCGCAGATTTTGTAGCTTGGTCCGATAAGGTTTGGCGTGATGAAGATCTGGAATATAAGCGGCTTAATAAAAAAATCGCCAAAGAAACTCTATGGTTGAGAGAAGGATTAACTGCACGAAGAAAAAGAAATATGGGCCGAGTTAGAGAACTGCAGAGCCTCCGGCAACGGAAGATGGAATATGTCGCGCGCCCTGGACAAATTCAAATTTTGGCGAAGGAAACAATCCGTAGCGGTCAATTGGTGATAGAGATGCGAAAAATATCGAAATCTTTCATCGATTTGGAAGGCTATGAAGTCCAAATTGTTGATAACTTTTCGACGATAATAGCGCGGGGTGAACGCGTAGGTCTAATTGGAAAAAACGGGTCAGGTAAAACCACGATAGTTCGTATGCTTATGGGGCAAGAGAGTCCCGATTCTGGCTATATCAAGCGTGGTGTTAATGTTAAGATTATTTATTATGACCAAAAAAGAGAGACCCTAGATCAGGATTTCACTGTTTGGAAAACTCTTTGTCCAAACGGCGGAGATACGGTGCAAATAGGTGGGAAATCTAGGTCTGTAACATCTTATCTTCGCGACTTTCTGTTTGGGGAAGACCAAATGAACAATCCAGTTCATTCTTTATCTGGTGGCGAACGAAACCGTCTGTTACTGGCTCGATTGTTTTGTCAGGAACATAACTTTGTGGTGTTAGACGAACCTACAAATGATCTAGATTCAGAAACTCTGGAAGTTCTAGAAGAGGTTTTGGCAAATTATGACGGGACAATAATAGTGGTTAGTCATGATCGAGAATTTTTAGACCGAGTGGTGACATCTACCATTGCTATAGAAGGCGGTGGCCATGTTCAAGAATACCCGGGCGGTTATTCTACCTACATCAAACAAAAAAGTAATAATTTCACCGAACAATTCGAGAAACGGGCAGTTAAATATAAAGAAAGTAGAAATAAAAATACTGGAAACACTAAGAAAAAATTAGCGTACAAAGAACAGCGTGAACTGGATCAACTGCCGGATGTCATAGATGCTCTCGAATTTGAAATTGAAACTTTGACAAAAAAATTATCGGATCCTGGACTCTTCATTAGGGATCAAAAAAGTTTTGAAAAGGCCTCTAGATCACTTTCAGAAAAAACGAATGAGTTAGCCAAGGCTGAGGACCGTTGGTTGGCATTGGAGACTTATAAACAAGATTTAAAAGCCTAACATTTCGCAAAATAAGAATGCCTATGAAATTTGTAGATAATCCTTCTGGCAACTACGATGAAAGAGTAAAGGGTCTTAAGATAGACCTTCTTTTACTCCATTATACGGGTATGAAAAGTTGTGGCGAGGCAATTAATCGGCTTTGCGATCCATTATCGAAAGTAAGTGCGCATTATTTGATTGATGATGATGGAACTATTTTTCGACTAGTCCCAGAGGAGTATAGGGCATGGCACGCTGGAGTAGCTTGCTGGTGTGAGGAAACTGATATTAATAGCATTTCAATTGGTATTGAATTAGTGAATCCGGGACACGAGTTCGGTTATCAACCATTTCCAGAAAAACAAATGACATCCTTAATTGAACTATGCAGAAATATACGTTCTAGGCATATTATAACGGACCGTCGGGTGTTAGGTCACTCCGATGTAGCTCCTATTCGTAAGAAGGACCCGGGCGAATATTTTGATTGGAGCGCACTGGCTCAGGCGGGAATTGGCTATTGGCCTATAGAGGGAGCAATTGACCCTGAGTTCGAGATTCCGGCGGTGATAGAGTGGCAAACTGAATTAAAAAGATTTGGTTATCAACTTGAACTGACAGGTAGAGCCGATTATATCACTCGGGCCGTTGTCCTAGCATTTCAGCGCCATTGGTTGCCGC
This sequence comes from uncultured Nisaea sp., assembly GCA_964342575.1. Lineage (GTDB taxonomy): Bacteria > Pseudomonadota > Alphaproteobacteria > Thalassobaculales > Thalassobaculaceae. The sequence goes on from CAYFGZ010000203.1 coordinate 3,511, forward strand.
GTGCCGTATCGGGAGATTTTGATATAGATACTGCTTGGAGGTTGCGATCTGTTGGGAAGCCGTAGGTATTTTTAGATGAGGTTGAAATAGTAGCGGTTTTATTATTAATGAACCTTTAGACAGTTATCGTTCTGATTATTCAATTCTTTTAAAAATGAGTTCTTTAGCCATATAGGTTGACGTGGGGCTGGCTTCAGCATAATGAACTTAAGGTTAGATGGTCGGATGGCCGCTGGCAAACTTAAATATAAAAGTAGCTGGAGGAAAGTCCGGGCTCCACGGAAAC
>CAYFGZ010000204.1:0-3768 GCA_964342575.1 uncultured Nisaea sp.
GGCGGGATCGTCTGGCACCGGGAACAGGCCCACGCAGCGCTGGCCGGCCGGGAAGCTCTGGAAGTAGAGGCTGTCGCCCCAGGGCTGGTTGAAGCTCAGCTCCCCGTTCAGTATCCCGCGAACCTGCTCCCAGGTGCTGTAGCGGGCCTGCTTATTACCGAGCCAGAGGTTGTATATGCGGTCTAGGTCGTCCGGCAGGGGGTAGTCCTGCTGGCCCGTAACGGTCGGCCCTATGTCGAGGTCGGCGCGGGTCCACTCGGCCCGTAGGCAGAGCGTTCTGTGCCCCTCGTTGAGAAGTCGGTCGCGCTCAGTCGGAGTTAGATCCAGCCCTGCGAGGTCGTCGAGAGTCGTGCGGAGGTCTCCGAATGTGGCCATCTCATCCCTTCTCGCCCCCCACCTTCTCCTCACCGGCAAGCGCCCTGAGCGCCGCATCAACCTCGTCAAGAACCTCCGCCCGCGCGTGCGTATCGCGCTCGGTGTCCCTGATCGCAGCGAGGGCCTCTGTGTCGCCCTTAGCCGCGGCCTCGATAATCTTTGGCCTTAGCTCACTCGGTAGCGGCAGCTTGGCTCCGGGCGGGAAACCCTCCTCAAACCAGCCGTCCTTGTGGTGCCAGAGCTTGTGCTCCCGCATCCGGCCTATGACCCAGTCGAGGTCGACGTCGTAGTGCTCGAGCCGCGCGCTGTTGGTCTCGGCCCAGTCGTTATTGAGCGTAACCGAATGATCCCTGAACTCGACCGCTATGCCTGGCTCGGAGCGAATGACAACACCGCTCTCGTTCCGGACGTTGTTCTGCGAGCGCAGGATGACGCGCGTGTTTACGAGTCTCGGTGAGATGAACGTGACTGACTTAGCGGCATTGCCTCCCTCGGGGAGCGTGTCCGCTGTCTTGATTGGTGTTTCTGTGGTCATAGGGCTGCGGCCCCTTTCGTTGGATGCGAGGTGCCGGCAGGGCGGCTCCCCTGCCGGCCACGCTCGCGATGTGAGTCGGGGCCTGTTTAGCCCTGAACTCCCTGTAGAACTGCGCAGGTGCGAGGAACACCGAGCTGCAAGGAAGCCTCGGTGATGATCTCGTCTTTCTGCCCGTCCTGATCCGGCGCTTGCCGGTTGATGTATGCCCGCGTGTCCCTGGAGCCGCCAGGGGCACCCTTGCCGTCGAGGTAGCGATAGGCGATGTTCGTGGCCGGGAAGTCGATACCGATCCCGTATCCCGAATACACGTCGCCTCGCAGCTCGCGGTGCTTTACAAGCTGCACCGTTCCGTGCGCGGACTGCATGGACATGATCTTCACACCGTAACTAGTGTCTCCGGTGCTGGTCTGGAGCTGTACTCGAGCGAACTCGTTGAGCACGCTGAGAACCAGCGGCGAGACAAAGACAGTCTTCGACTGACTGCCGTACTCGAACAGGACGCGAACAAAGGCCTCCCACTCGGCGTATGTCAGGGCCGCGCCACCTGCGGTGACGTGGTTCTCGGTGAGGTAATGAAGAACCCCACCCATCGTGCGCCGAGGCTTACCATCGTGCCCCGGAGACTCGCCCGGCGTTCCGTAAATGAACGCCAGCTCCTTGTCGCGCTCGTGCTCGAGTCCCGCCTTACGGAGCTGGTGTGCCCAGTCGTGAGGCGTGCTCTTGTTCGCGCTCGAGCGCCAGGTGCCAGACGCGTCCACAGTCGTCTTGAAGATCTGAGTCCAGTTCTCCTGGAGAACCGGGTTCTCAGAACGTGCCGGCTGTGAAACGTCGCCCTGCGTGGCGGCTGTGCCAAGCAGGTAGAGCGGGTCGTTGTCCTCGAGGTCGGCCGCGGTGGTTCCGTGGAACCCGCGAACGACGGTGAGGTCGTTGCCGCTTACGCCAGTGACGAGGATCGACTCGTCGGTACGCGGCACCTTTACAACCTGCTCGTCGTAGAACTGCGTGCCATCCGTGACCGTGATGGTCGTAGCGGCCGCGGCTGGCGTTCCGTTTACGGCCCCGAAGCGCCCGAAAAGCGCGTCGTTATGCCACAAAATACGTTTGTCATTCGCTGCAGTACGCCTACCCTGACCATAAATCTGACGGAGAATTACGGTAATGGGCGTAGCGCTGGGCTCGAGGAGCATGATCTCTGGGAAGAGATCAACTACTCGCTGACTTGGAGCGACGTTACCTGTGTGTCGCATCCCCTCTATTACTGCCATTGCTGCTGCCTCCTGTTGATTATTTAGCGAGGATCAAGTGGTGAAGGGGTCGTTCCCCTTGCCCGTCTTGAAGGCTTCCTTCCAAATGTCCTCAACGTCGGCCCCTCCATCGGCTACGGCCGCGCCGGCGGCTGTCTCGATAGGGGCTCCCCCGTTGGCTGTTGCATCGGGGGCGGCGGTTGCAGCGGCACTCGCCTTTGTTGCCAAGATCGCGGTGCGTACGAGCGCCGGATCTGTGCGCAAGAGTTCATCGTCCTGTGCTATCGAATAGACCGTGTCCCGAACCGCTTCGGCGTTTCGGCGGTCTGCCAGAAAGTCCTTGTGCTCGGCGGCCAGGGCGTCGAGCTGTCGCTGATTGTCGGCCTCCTCGCGGCCCACAACGGCCTCACGCAGCGTTTCGAGCTGCTTCGTAAGCTCGAGTACCCGAGGGTCCTCCGGGTGCTGCTGCTGCATCTGCTGCTGCTGCTGCTGAGCTTGAACGAGCTGCTGTTCCTGCAGCTGGTACTGCTCGGGGGTCATCTGCGGCTGGCCGGCCTGCTGCTGCAGGTGTTGCTGCCCCGGGTGTACGGGGGCGTCGCCATAGAGGAGGTCGTAGAGCCGCGTATTAGCCTGCTCCTCCTCCTCGTTCGGGAGTCGCTCGAGGATCTGATCCTGCTGCGAACGAATAGCCGCAATCTGCTCCGATACGTCCGGAGACTCGTCGGCGTCTGGGGGAGGGGGCGGAGCCTGCTGCTCATCAATTGCGTCGGCTGCGGCCTGCACGTCCTCCGACGGCCCATGCTCGTTGGGGGCATCCCCAGTGAATGCGTCGCTCATGCTGTCTCCTTTGAGGCTGCGGCCTCGTCTAGGTGGGCTTCCGCGCCGGCGGTTAGGCCCATGTCAATAATCCCCTGGACGATGTCAGCCACCATCCCGAGTCCTCGCATTTCGCCTATCGAGCGCTCGTAGCGCCCAACGTCTTCGTGAGGTCCACTGTTGAGTAGACCCATCTGGATCTGGAGGCTCCGTTCGGCTATTGCCTCGGCAACGGCCTCCCAGCCCTCAAGCTGGAGTAGGGCCTCCACGTCAGTCGCCCGCGCGACGAGATCCCCGCGGGTCATCTCGTGTTCGGGCTTGTTGAAGTAATCCCTCATCTGCGCGCCAGCCTACTACTTCCCCTGGCCAGTCTCCGTAGTCGACGCTTATTTTTATTGCGCAGCGCGGAGGGTGGGCGCTTTGTTGGGCTGCGTTTGAAGCTGTCGTCGCCCTTCCTCATGCGGCGAAGAACAAGGCTGGGCTGCCGGCGGCGGGTCTTACGGTAGGGCTGCGCCCTGCGCGTTCCGCGCCGGCTCTTCTTTGGTGTCGGGTCGGGCAGCATCAGTGTCCAATGGTAGGGACGTTCGGCTGCTTAAGCCTCTTGCGCTTGGGGTTGCCGATGTTCTCGGGATGGCCCTCCTTCGGCGGCGGCGGGGGAGGGATCTCCTTGGCCTCGAAGTACTCTGCCATTGAGCACCAACCGATGCCCAAGGCGCCGATGAAGGTGCCTGTGACCTGCGTGCCCGGCCCCTTCACCACCTGGCTGCCCTGAACCTGTAGGAGCGTCTGGTAGGGCGG
>CAYFGZ010000205.1:0-3693 GCA_964342575.1 uncultured Nisaea sp.
TTGCCGCCTGATACGGCCAGGGGTCTTCCGGTGGATCCCGCCAGTAACGAGTTATTCCTTGGACACCCCGGTACGGTAGGTTGCGTAACCAACCCGATACTCTGCGATTTTGATCATGCTCGCCTGGACCGCCTGTGCCGCCGGCAACAGACGCAGCGATGGCATAGTGCCAGCACGCATCGTAGGTTTCACACCCGACTAACGGGGTTGACTTATCGCCCCAACGTGCACGGTACCGATCAGCAAAATGCCGTCCAATGGCGTCCTGAAGATGCGCGACGACTGACGAATAGGTGACACCCAACACCGCATCTCCACCAATATCGCGAAATGCTTGTAACGACGGTCCATACTGCATATAAACAATACTATTGGTGGGATTGGGCACGAACTGCAGCATAAACTGAGCCTGATCCTGCGCCATCCAGTGCATCATAGCGACGACCGCAGGCGGGTCTTGGCGAATCTTAGCCAGAGTCGGACCCCACTCGGAAATAGGCGCCACAATGACTTCTTTATGGCTTACTTCCCATCCGTAGCCCGGCTGATCTTTGGTATCATCAATCGCAGTAGACAGGGCCGTTCCTAGGGTGACCGTATTGTCGTCAGAACCGGTAATGATGAAGATCTTGTTGTTCGGACGTTCCCAGGTTTTGGTATCTTCGAGATGTTTTAGGTACTCCATCAAACCTGCGCCGTACCACCACTCCGCCGGATCGGACATGAAAGTTCCGAAGTACTTTTCGGGATTATCGCCGACTGTCTTGTGATGGAGGATACTGGTGTTCTGATGCATATAGATGATCCCCGCATCCGCAACAACGTCATACTCATTGGTGAGCGTACCTGCGTTATATCCGTTTATGATCGAATGTACGCCATAACGGTCGATAAGGCGGTTAATCGCTGAGATGACGAGGTCCGCTCCCTGGTCCTTGGTATCCTCAATGTGCACTTCGAGCGGTCGGCCCAAAATACCCCCATGCTCGTTAATCTCCTCGGCGGCCATTTCCAATCCGCGTTTGCACTCGAGCCCGTCTCCGGCACCCCAGCCCGTCATTGCGATCGCACCTCCTACCGGAATAGGTTCACCCTCCGCAGCCATACCTTGATTCATGGTAGCGAGCAGTCCTGCTCCAACCGCACCTGCACCGATCGACTTGGAGAGGAATGCGCGTCGGGATGGGTTACCTACATCGGTCGATTCTTGATCTTTAATAACTTTTTTGCTCATCAAATCTTCCTCCATAAGGTTATTTCTTCATTACTTCATCGGGATACACATCATATCGCGTTGTACACGATTCGTCCTCAGGATACTCTCCCACTTGCGTATCGCTGAAAATTCTGATAACTATATATAAAACATACATTAGTGACAATTAATCTTGACAACCCTTGCGAAAAAGTATCGAAGAGCCGGAGAGCGTGGATGAAAAATCAGCCCCCTCGTGCTGGCGCCGATAAGACACAGGCATATTCAGGCTACTTCAAGCGGGATGTACCCCGAGAAGACGGAGAGTTAACTCACGTTGGACCTGATACTCCTGGTGGTGAGTATCTCCGTCGCTTTTGGCATCCGGTCGCAATGACGTCGGAATTGACCGATGTTCCGTTGGCAGTGCGGATTCTCGGTGAAGACCTCGTGCTTATAAAGTCTCTGCAAGGTGAAATCGGCTTACTCAATCGTCATTGCAGCCACCGAGGCACATCGCTCGAGTACGGCAGAATTACTAATGAAGGCGTCCAGTGCTGTTATCATGGCTGGCACTTTGCCGTAGACGGGCGGATCCTAGAAACTCCTGGAGAACCCCCTGACAGCCAACTAAAAACCCGCGTAATGCATGGGGCATATCCGACCGCTGAGTATAAGGGTTTGATATTCGCATATATGGGCCCTCCCGATGAACAGCCTGCCCTCCCAATATACGATACGTTCGAAGCACGCGACACTGATTGGGCGACGCTTTGCTCTCATTTTCCCTGCAATTGGGTCCAGATTCACGAGAATTGCATGGATCCGTTTCACGCCACTTGGTTGCACGGCCTCCACGGTCGTACTCAACTTGGAGGTGCTGCATGGGGAGCAATGCCCATTATGCAATGGCGCGAAACACCCGTTGGCATGACTTGCGCATCAACTCGACGTGCTGGACAAAATGTCTGGGTCAGTCAGGTCGACTGTATCATGCCTAACCTACGCCAAACTGGCTTCTGGGAAGATGGAGTCAGTAGTAAATCATTTGCGCGCTCGGCTCTTTCTGTGTGGATTGTGCCAATAGACGATACCAACTCCACAATGATCGGATATCGTTTTTTTAATGATAAGAGTGATCCTAACAGACTCGGAAGAAAGGAACTGTGTGGAAAAGAATCGGCTGATTTCGACGGACAATCTGGCGGTCGTCCATATCGCGAGCAACAAGAAGACCCGAACGACTGGGAAGCTAATACGAGCCAGCGGCCAATCGCAGTTCATGCTCTGGAACATCGAGCAAGCACTGATCGTGGTGTCGCTAAGTTCAGACGTAAACTTCGCCAAAATATCGAGGAGGTTGCAAATGGTAAGGGTATAAAACACCCCGCAACGAATGCAGAAAGCCTAATTCCAACGTATGTGAATGACACCGTGCTTTGCATTCCGCCGCAGCAAGAAGAAAATGATGAGCAGGATATGGTGTTATTGCAAAAGGTTGGCGACGAAATAGTTGATATAGTGGTGTCGAGTGACTATCGCTATGAATCAGATCGCGACAAGATTATCGAAGATAACCACTTCGCTCTCGAACATAAATACAAAGTCTAACCACAAACCACGGCAAAAATGTGAGCAGACTTACATGTTTTCCGATATGCCGTAACGGTATTACTTAATAGTGGAGGATTCCAAGATGTCTCCAACAAATTCTGAAAGCGAGTCTATGCTAGCCCGCGCACGTGCGGTAATACCAAATGGTGCGTCCTCCGGGGGGCGGGCATTGTTTTCCGATGTAATCGTGCGCACAAAAGGCGCCCATGTCTGGAATGCCGATGGCAAAAAGTTTATCGATTATCTACTGGCCTATGGACCCATCGTACTGGGCCACTGTGATCCCCGCGTAAATGAAGCGGTAACACGCGCGAGTGCGTCTTGCGACTTGAATTGGGTTGGACCACAGAAGGGCGAGATCCAACTGGCCGAGAATGTGTGTGAAGTCATGCCATCTGCTGACAAAGTCGCGTTTTGTACATCTGGGACTGATGCGACTTTACACGCAGTTCATCTTGCTCGGGCTGCTACTGGTAGGCGTCGGTTGCTCAAATTTCATGGTTCATATCACGGCTGGCACGACCTGTTGGCTGTTGGCTCTCGATTCACTGTTGGTAAAGGACGCAAGGGAGGGTTCGCGGAACCAAACTCAGCTGGGTTGCATCCAGGAGCAGTGGCTGACGTAACCGTGATTGAATGGAATGACTTTGACGGAGTCCGTGACGCGTTTGAAAACTATGGTAAAGAATTCGCTGCATGCTTTGCTGAGCCCTATGTGCATAGCTATGGGTGCGTTGCGCCAGACCCTGGTTTTCTTGAACTGCTTCGTGAGCTGTCTTCGCAACACGACGTTGTTTTGGTTTTCGACGAAGTCAAAACTGGTTTTCGCCACCATGTTGGTGGGTATCAAACAGTCTGCGGAGTAACTCCTGACCTCACGGCGT
>CAYFGZ010000206.1:0-3653 GCA_964342575.1 uncultured Nisaea sp.
TCGGGTGCAGGACGCCACCCTACAGCGTAGTCCAGGTGATTTATCGCAGCGGTCGCATCGGAGTAATTCTCATTGAACGCTACACCAACGCTCATATCGAGATGCTGCTGTACCGTGCCACCCGCAAATCCTGTGCCGGCTAACTGTGGAAGGTAATGCTCTATCTCGGTATTGAGGTCGATCAAGCCCTCGTGTGCCACTATGCCTACCAATACACCGATATAACTCTTAGTGCACGACATCAGCAAATGTAGCGTCTCGGGTCGCATATCGTGGAAATATTGTTCGTGCACAATTTGACCATCGTAAAGCACACATATCCCATCTGTATGAGTCAATTTTAAGGCTTGCGAGAACGAAATATGACTTGACCCGGCATCTCGGCCGAACTTGCCCGAGACTAAAATTCCCTCAAGATCACGCGGTTGTTGCAACAACTTACGCACCGGACCTGAACCTCGACTTACCACTGCAATACGTACAAATTCGGACACATGCTGAAACCCGTAACGATGGTACGGCGCATATAGCCAATTCTGTCGGGTAATTTCAGGGTACATAGATAAGCAGCCTTAATTCATAGACATTCCGTCGTTCATAGATGATTATTCTATAGTTCAGGGCTGACCGCCAAGGCCCTGATCGGGACCAAAACGTACCACTGTTGGTTTTGGAGGAATTAATGTTGACTACTGATTTTTCGCCCTTATTCGATCCTATCAAGATCGGCAAACTCAACTTAAAAAATCGTATCGTCATGGCACCGATGTGCTCGCGCCTTCCGACAGCGGACGGCGAGGTAACACCAGCGCTGATTGATCATTATCGTGTGCGAGCAAAAGGTGGTGCCGCCATGCTGATTATCGAATTCGCACGTATTGACGACAAATTATCATCCGCGGAATGGGGTATGTTAAGCGCAAGTAGCGATCGCTTTTCGGTCGGGTTGGGTTTGCTCGCCGAAACCATCACTTTGAATGGCGCTCACGCCTGCTTGCAGCTTGCACATGCAGGTCGCCAAAGTTCCTACGCAGAGCCCTGTTTATCCCCCTCTGCGATTCCCGATCTTATGTATCAAGAGTTGATGGGCGAACGATATAAGGTTCGCGAAATCACGATCGAAGAGATAGAGGGAGTGATCCTTTCCTTCGCCGAAGCTGCCGCTCGAGCGAAGATGGCCGGCTTCGAGGCGATTGAGATCCACGGTGCGCATGGGTATCTACCAGGAACTTTTCTTTCGCCTTATGGCAACCATCGCCGAGATAAATACGGTGGTTCACTGGAAAACCGCGCTCGGGTATCACTTGATATTGTTCGTCAAACACGTGCCCTTGTCGGGCCAGATTTTCCAATCCTATACCGCTACAACGGCGATGACTTTGTAACAGGAGGATTCGAAATTGAAGAAGCCAAGGAACTTGCATTAATGCTCGAAGATGCGGGTATTGATGCGCATCATGTATCGGGTTCTATCGGGGAAAGTTGGGAAGAATGCGAGCCGCCCATCTATGTCCCACGAGGCAACCTCGCACATCTAGCAGCAGCAGTTAAAGAGATAGCCACATTACCCGTCATCGCGGTAGGTGGCATTGATATACCTATGGCGGCCGACCTTGTACGTGATGGTAAAACTGACATCATCGCAATTGGTCGGGGATTTTTAAGTGACACTGATATTCCAAACAAAGCCGCGAAGGGAGAGATCCGCGCTATTCGACCATGCATCCGTTGTAACGAAAGCTGTCTCAATGGCGAAATGGTGGCACGACCGCAACGCTGCGATGTAAATTTCCAATGTGGGCGCGAAGGTGATTTTCCACTAGTTAAAGCAGACGAGCAGCGTCGCGTAGTAGTGATCGGCGGGGGTGCAGCTGGAATGGAGGCTGCAAGGATCGCATGTTTAAGAGGCCATGATGTGATCATGTACGAACGCACCGATAGGTTGGGCGGACAACTGCAAATTGCCTCCCTGCTAGGTTTTAAAGACGACCTACGTGCCTTGATGGACAATATGGCCTACGAGGTTCAACGCCTCCAAATCGATATACGCATGAATACCGAAGCAACGCCTGAGATAGTACAGTCATTAAACCCTGATCAACTAATTGTCGCATGCGGTGTTCAATCCAAATATCGAAATATAGACGGCATCGATCTCCCACATATCTCTTATCCGGTAGACCTCTTAGAAGGGAAGGCGACCTGTGGCGAAAGAATTATTGTTGTCGGCGGCGGCTGGCTCGGTTGCGATATCTCAGTCTACCTTGCTCGCCTAGGAAAAGAAGTAATGTTGACAACCATCAAAGAAGCCGCGGACGACTTGATCCCAAACCTCGAACCATTCAGCCGTAAAGTGTTCATGGAAATGATGGAGTCTAGTGGAGTGACGATTAAAGGCGGTCATCGAATTGCAGAGATCACCGAAAGCGGAGCGAAATTCACGAATGAAGATAACGAGGTTGTAAATCTCAAAGCAGATACAATTGTTCCTGCATGGGGTTTCCGCCCGGATCATACGTTTAATGATATAGCGCACGAAATCGCGCCCTCTCCGGCTTTCATAGGAGACTGCGTTCGACTTGGAAATCTCAGGAGCTGTGTGTGGCCTGGTTTTATGGCGGCCTACGAGCTTTAAGGCCCACCGTACGTCCGAATGCAATACTACTGGCAATGAGACACTTTCTTCAAATATTAGCAGGTGGTCAATGATGAAACGACAGCATGCATGGCCTAAGGGACACTGGAACTGGCCTATCCAAGTGTCTCACAAACACGGCATACGCTGCGGCGACATGATCTTTTTCGGTGGTCAAGTAGATCTAGACATGAAAGGAAATGTTCGCAATCCAGATAACCTAACCGCACAGACTAAGTCCGCGATGAAGTTCATTCGCCGAGTACTCGCTGAACTAGATGCGGATCCAGCCGACCTGGTGAAGCTTATTTGTTTCTATGTACATACCGAGGATGCCGATGCTAATCGGGTCTTAAACGCCGTAGCAGACTTCCTCGACGACAACTCGGGTCCCGTAATTACCCTAATCCCCCTGCCCGCCCTTGCATACGAGCACATGGTAGTTGAAATCGAAGGTATCGCCATGCTGTCGGAAGACGGATCCTCTATCCCAAGGGTCGTGTCCCATGTCGAAAACCTACCACTACTTCCGAAGCCACTTTGTCATGCATTGCGTTGTGGCGAGATGATTTTCGTTGGTGGACAAACCTCCGTATCGTCTGATGGTTCTGTATCAAACAAACATAATTTAGTCGCCCAAAGCGAAGCGCTAATGAATCGAATTGGAGTATTACTGCGAGATCTCGGCGCTGAATTCAATGATGTAGTTAAAATCAACCGTTATTATGTTGCTGGTGGAACAGCGCAAGAATGGGAGGGTGCCGCACTCGCCTGCGCTAGTTATTTCGAAGAACCCGGACCAGCGGCAACTGGAATTCCAATACCATTTCTGTCCCGTGACGGCCTGATGGCATCCCTTGAAGTAACAGCGATGCTCAACCCGGACGACACGCGAATATCACGTCAACATGTCTGGCCCGACGGTCATTGGGACTGGCCCGTGCACCTCCCGTACAAACACGGAATAAAATGTGGCAGGCTTATATATATTGGTGGCCAAGTGTCAATGGACTCTAAA
>CAYFGZ010000207.1:0-3618 GCA_964342575.1 uncultured Nisaea sp.
GAGGCGATACTCTGTTTGCTAGCATGTATGCGGCATACGATGCTCTTTCGGATAATATGAAGGTATTTTTAGAAAAATTAACAGCCGTACATGACGGCGGCCCCAATTATATTGATAGAGCAAAACGAGCCGGGATATACGATCCCCAAAAGGTATTCCCCGCAAATTCGCACCCGGTTATCCGAACGCATCCAGAAACTGGAAAAAAATCGATATTTGTAAATAAGATCTTCACGCAATACATCGTAGATATACCAAAAGATGAGAGCCGGGCGATACTCGATTTTCTTTTCCAACATATAGCTAAGCCTAATTTTCAATGTCGATTTAAGTGGGAGAAAAATTCTGTTGCTTTTTGGGATAACAGATGCGCGTTGCACCACGCAATGTGGGACTATTATCCAGAAATTCGACAAGGTTATCGGGTTACTATAAAAGGAGATAAACCAATATGACCTATCGATATTACCTCTCAAGCATCAGGCAGCAGATATCCTGTGCTGTTTTTATATTTCTTCTGGCTATGCGCTAATTAACTGGTCATCTTTTGCATCAACCAAGACCAAAATACGGAGGGATTGGATGCAGGATATACCGCTGGTTGGATACGCTGACCGGTTCTCTGTAGAGCCCGGAGAGACTATAAACTTTAAAATTTCTAGTACCTCTGCTAATCCATACCACGCTGAACTAGTGCGAATCATATCAGGGGATCCGAACCCATCGGGTCCTGGCCTAATCGAAAACTCCATTGACGCTGAATTTAATGGCAACTATGAATCGCGCAGGCAATCCGTGAACCTTGGCTCCTATATCAAAGTTAACCCTAACTCCGTACTGGAAAGTCTAAAGAGTTTTACCGTGGGGGCAACAATTTGGCCCACCACCCCATTTAAATCAAGTCAAACCATAATTAGTATGTTTGATGACATTTCAAAAACTGGATTAATTATTACATTAGGTCCCGAAGGATTTTGCATTGAGGCCGGAAACGGAACAGGAAAATCAGTAAAATTAGAAATACCGGACTCCCTCGCAGAACGCCGATGGTACCATGTTATAGTTACCTTTGATCACGACACACGAGTGTTAAAGCTACTTCAAGCCCCAGTGACTTTTAGCCTGGACCTTGGATATATTAAATGCCTGGATCTAGAGAACTGTCCTAGCCCTGTTTTCACATCCCAACAACCCGTTTTGATAGCCGCACATCAAGGCGAAAGAGTAAAAAATCATTTCAACGGTAAAATCGAACGACCTTTTATTATAGATACAGCCCTAGACCAAGATTCTGCTCTTCGAGTGGCTAAAGGAAGCGATCATCCAAACTTAGTAGCGGCATGGGACTTTTCAAAGAATATACCAGGCAGTAAAGCCGAGGATATTGGCCCACACAAACTGCATGGTCAAATAATCAATCTGCCGACCAAAGCTATGAAAGGTTCGAATTGGAACGGTACAAATTTTGACTGGACTCGAAGGCCAGACCAGTATTCTGCGATTCATTTTCACGATGATGACCTCTACGACTGCTCCTGGGAAAATGATTTTAGCTTTACTGTTCCGCCTGAATTTCGGAGTGGCGTTTATGCTGCCAAGTTGAGAGATGATCAGGATAACGAAGAAATGGTCCCATTTTTCGTAACAGCTAAAAATGGTAAGCCTCAGTCACGCATCTGCGTCCTTATCCCAACATTCACCTATACAGTCTATGCAAATATCGCTCGAGGTAATACAAATGAGGAAATGAGAAGTAGGATAAAAGAATGGTCCGCCAGACCATGGACCGCAGACAACCATTCTGAATTTGGATTATCTACGTACAATTATCATTCAGATGGTAGCGGTATTGGTTATTCATCTAGAAGGCGCCCAATAATCACCATGCGATCTAATGTTATTTCGTATCCAGGAGTTCCGGGTTCAGGCTGCCGCCATTTTCCAGCCGATAGTCATCTATGGTATTGGCTTCAAACTAAAGGATACGACTTTGATGTCACAACTGACGACGAACTTGATAAATATGGTCAAGCTGCAATAAGGGATTATGACATTGTATTGACCTGTTCGCATCCAGAATACCATACTCAAAATTCCCTCGACGCACTGCAAAACTACACCAATGATGGCGGTCATCTCATGTATCTCGGTGGCAATGGATTTTATTGGAAAGTGGCAATCAGCGAAGCTTGGCCAGATGCTGTAGAAATTCGCCGTGGTGAGGGAGGCATAAGAGCCTGGGCCTCTGAACCAGGTGAATATTACAATGCTTTTGATGGAACTTACGGCGGTTTATGGCGCAGAAACGGTCGAGCTCCTCAGGTGCTATCAGGGGTTGGATTCACATCACAGGGAGACCATTTTGGGGGGCCCTATAAGAGAACACTAGCGTCCTACTCCGAAGAGTGGGCTTGGGCATTTGAAGGGATAACAGAGGAAATCCTAGGCGATTTTGGACTTTCTGGCGGCGGAGCAGCTGGATTTGAGCTAGACCGAGCCGACACAAGACTTGGAACGCCCCTCAATGCTGTTATCCTTGCCAGTTCCGCGGAACATGACGACAGTTTTGTTCTTGTTCCAGAAGATATATTGACACATCATGACACATGGCCTCATGAGCCCGTTCAAGATCTAATAAGAGCTGATATAGTATATTTTGAGACGCCAAATAACGGAGGTGTTTTCTCTGTAGGTTCCATTACCTTTTGCGGCAGCCTTCCTTACAATAACTGCCAGAATAATATCAGCACCTTGATAGATAATGTCATCCGTAAATTTCTCTCAAACTGAAGACAATCTGTGATGGAGAGCTCTAATCCACTTGATTTAAAATCTCTCGCTGAGTGACTCCCTTATATTCGGTTCTAAACATTCCCCGTCGCTGCAGCTCAGGAACAATTAACTCAACAAACTCTTCTATAGCTCCAGGACTATGAATAGCTGTTAACATAAATCCATCACCACCAACTTCCCGCATAAATGCTTCCATCTGATCCACTATACTCGAAGGCGTCCCCACAAACTGGGGTAAGCTCACGCTTTGTCCATGACGAGCAGCGACTTCACTCACAGTCATAGGAGTTCCGTCATTTTTGTGAAAGCGTGTTCTCATTCTATAAAGTTCAGGCTCCTGACGTTCCGCTATGACAGCGTCTGGCGGAATTTTGGATAAGTCGTAGTCAAGGTGAGCCGACAGTATAGCCATCCCACCCTCAAGAGATACAAGAGAGTTATGCTCATCTTGTCGTTCGATTGCCTCAGCCTCAGTCGATCCAATAATTGGTTGCATCCCAAAAAGTATCTTACAAGTATCCGGGTCCCTGCCCGCATCTGACATCTGACTTTTTATCGCCTCAAAATAAGCGGCCGCATCAGTCGCTCTGGGTTGGATAGCAAATATAGCGTCAGCATATTTTGCAGCAAAGTCCTGGCCCTTTGGAGAAGTACCCGCCTGCAGAATAGCGGGGCCATTTTGCGGGGATCGAGTAACATTTAACGGTCCCCTCGATTTAAAAAACTCGCCCAAATATTCTATGCGATGTACCTTGTTTGGATCCGCAAAGATGGCATTCTCGTGATCCATTACAACCGCGTCTTTCTCCCAAGAATTCCAAAGCT
>CAYFGZ010000208.1:0-3582 GCA_964342575.1 uncultured Nisaea sp.
GGTAAATGGTTATGCATTGGGTGGCGGTTGCGAGCTAGCTCTTTTATGCGATATAGTTATAGCTGGAGAAGCGGCGAAATTTGGTGTGCCTGAGATCAAGATAGCTGCGTTTCCAGGGGACGGCGGTACACAGCGGTTACCCCGGCTTCTAGGTAAGACTAGAGCTATGATGATGATTCTCACTGGCGAACCAATAGACGCCCTGACAGCGCGTGACTGGGGCCTCGCCGTAGAAGTAGTCCCGGCAGACCATACGGTTGATCGCGCGATTGAGATTGCGGCGAAAATATCGGAACACTCACCTATAGCGGCAAGGATGGCAAAACAGGAGGTTCTAATGACGTTTGATAAGCCGCTGGATGAGAGCTTAAGTCTAGAGCGGAAGATGCTACTTTGGCAAACGGAAGATCATGATGAGGGTATAGCTGCATTTATTGAAAAGCGTCAACCTCGGTTTACTGGTAAATAGTTGGATATTCATGGCAGTAAATATCGTCACGGCACAAGAGGCAGCACAGCTATTAAAAGACTCGGATATAGTGTTAGTCGGTGGATCAGCGGGCATGGGGGTCGCAGATACTATATTGGAACAAATTGGACTACTTTTTCAAAACGAACAGAGACCCAAAAATTTGACTATACTACATACAACTGGTGTTGGGGCGGTTACTGAAAAAGGTTTAAATCATCTCGTTCATAAGGGGCTTGTAAAGAGGGTCATTGGGGGTAATTTTGGTTTACAGTTACCCTTTATGAAAGAGCTGATTATTAATAATGAAATTGAAGCCTATAATTTTCCTCAAGGGGTGATGTGCCAGCTGTATAGGGCAATGGCCGGAGGACAACCAGGTGTAGTTAGCCATGTTGGGCTAAACACTTTTATGGATCCCCGATTAGAAGGTGGAAAAATGAATAGTGCCACTAAAAAGGATTTAATTGAAGTGGTGGAACTGGCGGGTAATGAGTATTTATTTTACCCATCACAACTTCCCGATGTGGCCTTGATAAGGGGAACGACAGCTGATGAGGATGGAAATGTCAGTTTAGAGCATGAGGCTGCAACATTGGATGCTTTATCGATGGCGCAGGCAGCTCATAACGCGGGTGGAAAAGTTATTTGCCAGATTGAAAGAATGGCGCAAAGAAACACGTTGCATCCACAAATGGCCAAAATTCCAGGTTTTCTAATTGATTACTTTGTTATTCAGCCCGAGCAAATGCAAAACTTCGCAGTGCGGTTTGATCCGAGTAGGTGTGGCGCACTGGAACGGCCCATTGATCTAATCAAACCAGATTCCTTGGACGTCCGGCGACTAATAGCGAGGAGAGCCGCATTCGAATTGAAAAGGGGAGCCGTAATTAATCTTGGAGTTGGAGTATCGGCGGCTATACCCAATGTACTAGCGGAAGAAGAGGCCGATAAACTTGTCCATCTGACGATAGAAGCAGGTGTGATCGGCGGTGTCCCTGGACAAGGTCTGCATTTTGGTTCCGCTATAAATCCTAGAGTTATTTTAGATCAGGGGTATATGTTTGATTTTTATGATGGAGGCGGGCTCGATATAGCCTTTGTGTCTTTTGCTGAGGTAGATTCAAGTGGTAATGTTAACGTAACTCGATTTGGTAACAGGAATGATGGTGCTGGGGGCTTCATCAATATTACCCAAAACGCAAAGGTGATTGTTTTTAGTGGGACGTTAACGGGTGGAGGGTTAGATGTCGAGGTATCGCAGGATGGCATTATAATTAACAGGGAAGGCAGTATCTCAAAATTTGTAAACAAGGTAGGCCAGATCAGTTATAATGGAAAAATTGGCCTAGAAAGTGGCCAAAAATGCGTATTTATTACTGAACGGGCGGTTTTTCATCTTACTACTCAAGGACTACTAATGACCGAGATTGCACCCGGCGTGGATATGGAGATGGAAGTGCTTAATGTAATCGATTTCGATATTAAAGTGTCTCGTGATATTAAAGAGATGGACAGGAGACTGTTTAAAGAAGGAAAAATGGGTTTAACCAGTTGGATGCTGGAGAATGAGAAGTCATAAAAACGTAGCCAGACAATGAGCTTGTGAAGAATTTTTGACACCGAAAGGGGAGATAGATCCGATGAAAGCCGCCGTGTTACACGAGATTAATACTCCACTAGTTATTGAAGATATAAGTGTTCGCAAACCAAAAGCGCACGAAGTTCTAATTAGAACAGCGGTTGCGGGTCTCTGCCACTCTGATCTTCATTTTATTGAAGGATTGTATCCGCATCCTTTGCCTGTTGTCCTGGGGCACGAGTCAGCAGGCATAATAGAACAAGTGGGCTCCGAAGTTACTTATGTAAAACCTGGAGATCACGTTGTAACCTGTCTATCCGTTTTCTGTGGTACCTGCGAGAACTGTACCTCAGGCAAAACGGTAATCTGCTCTAATACTGATGTTAAAATGCTACCAGGTCAAGCGAGGCGTCTAGAATGGTCGAAACCGGAGCAGTTACATACTGGTTTTAACTTATCTTCCTTTGCTGAACAAATGCTTGTTCATGAAAATGCCGTTGTGAAAATTCGTGAAGATATGCCATTAGATCGAGCAGCTTTAATAGGTTGTGGAGTCATGACGGGTTTTGGGGCGGTAACGAATACTGCTCAAGTTCGAATGGGTGAAACCGTAGCCATTATTGGCTGTGGGGGAGTCGGCATGGCTGCCGTTAATGGTGCTTTCGTCGCGGGGGCCGGAAGAATTATCGCGGTAGACACTAATCCGGTTAAATTGCAGTTGGCGGCAAAACTGGGTGCTACGGATCTGGTGAATCCAAACGACGGTGACCCAGTGGAAAGGATTATGGAACTTACGAGTGGTGGTGTACACCATGCTGTGGAGTGTTTGGGACTAAAAACTACAGCGGAGCAGTCCTTTCAAATGTTAGCTACCGGGGGGACCGCTACGATTGTAGGGATGGTTCCATTTGGGGAAAAGATAGAGTTACATGGCTGGGATTTTTTGAGGGAACGAAAAATTCAAGGGTCTTCGATGGGATCTAACCGCTTTCGCGTTGATATGCCGCGTTTGATAGAATTCTATATGCAGGGAAGACTACATTTGGATGATTGGATCTCCGATCGAATCAGTTTGCAGGAAATAAATGAGGGCTTTGCAGCGATGAAGGCCGGAAAAGTCGTCAGAACCGTTATAGATTTTCAGGTTGCGTAATTAGCTTATGCAAAGCCTTAAGCTATTTTTTTTCGGCGATACATCACTATTTTTGAATGCTAGTCTACTATTAACGTAATCTTCCCGAAATGTTCATTGGCTTTCATTTTTTCTAAAGCATCATTGACGTCATCCAAAGCAAAACTTTGGTCGATGGGCAAAGATAGCATTCCTGCATCAATTTCCTTTCCTAAATCTTCTCTGAGTTCACGGGTTATGGCGCGAATTTCTTCGATTGATCGCGTCCGGAATGTAACGCCAATATATTGAATACGGCGGGCGGCGTGTAGGTCGAAATCAAAATCCCCTTTAAATCCTCCCAGCCGGCCAACGTTTATAATTCGTCCTGTTATGGCGGTTGCTTTAAGATTGTCGTTG
>CAYFGZ010000209.1:0-3570 GCA_964342575.1 uncultured Nisaea sp.
GTGTTCAAAATAATCTAAATAGAGATAATCTGAAACAATATATTATCAAAATCCCTAAAAACAAACAATTAATCCAAGATATGGAAGCACAATTTCAAGAATTAGAACAGCTACATGTAGATGTTAAAAATGCAGATAAAAAATATAAGGATTTGATTGAAGAATTAAAGAATGAAGCGATTAAACAATAATTAACGCCTTCTTTGAGTATTTAGATTTAATTCATTATTAAAATTAGTATAATGTTGATAAAATTCACCTGGATTTATTGGAAATCTTACATCATTTTCACATAATTGTTTATAACTATGTAAATAATCTTGAATATTATTTTTTTTACATTCTATAATCCATTCTTCTTTGGTTTGTATGAATTCAGATGTATCATATCCCAAGAAATCATACCAATTCGTCCAATATAATTCAAACTTATTTTCAGGATCATTTACATATTCTCCATTATCTGTTGATGAATTATATTCACTTTTTGAAGATAACTTTAGGTGTTTATTTCTATCTTTCATAAACATATAATCATCTTCTAATTGACTTACCCTAGAGCGTAATGCTCTAGATTTCCTTAATCGCAGTTTAATTTTAGATGATAAGTATTCATCATCTGAATCATCGATAATGTCATTATCATCTGATTTGTAATCTTTCTTAGATATTTTTTTCCAACGTTTCATTATAAGTTGTAGTAGTGATAAAGGTTTTTTATTTATATCACGAACAACTATTTTTGAACCAATAGATTCATCTTTATTACCAATATGATATACTATATCACGAAGTTTTTTAAATGAATTATTATCATCATTAAAATCATCCGTATCTAGATATGGAATAACTACATATGCTATCTTACTAAGGTTAGTTTTGTCTTTCCTAAAACATCGTGTTGTTGATTGAACAATACGTATTTCTGAACCCATATTTTCCGCAAACACAACTCCATTTAGCATAGGTAAATCATAACCCTCACCAAACATATATACACAAGATATGATACCATATTTTTTCTTACTAAATTTACTTATTTCACTTGTAGGATCATCCTTATTTATATTAGGGTTACTATCGCTACATAATGCCTTATTGTATACGTCATTCCTATCTATATCAAATACCCTTTTTTCTAAAATTTCAGTGATATAATTATTAATAATTTCTGCATTTTTAATACTATTTGCATATACAAATACGTGTGATAAACTTTCAAATCGTAAAAATGATTTTAATGTCATGACAGCTGCTAAGAATAACTCTATATTAGTAACATCAATACCATATTTCCGAGATATATCAATGATATCATCCTCGTTATTTTTAAGTACAATAGGACGATAATCTGTAATTAAATTGTTTTCTATAGCCCATAATATACTTTTTTCAACAATCACTTTACCAAATAATTCTTCATTATCCATGGAACTAATTTGTTTATCAGTTGTCATATTTACTATTGTCTTATTTGTTCCGGTCATAAATAATGTCTTTTTAGATTGAATTTTATGGAATTGAGTATATCGCTTTATATCCTTATTTGGATCATATTCACCTGTTAAATGATGACATTCATCTCCTACTTTAAAATCAAATCTGTATCCCACTAATTTATGACAGGAATCATAAACAACTACAACACAACAATTATCCTGTTTTATAAATGTGTCGAACGAGTCCTTATTTGTTGTAAATTCAGGATTATATTTTGAATTAGTTGCTACACCTAATATAGGTATATCAATAAATACTAGTTTAATTTGGTCTATCCATTGTTGAACTAATGCAATACTCGGAACACCTATACATATTCTTTTAGATCCCATGGATAGTGCTGTAAACAATGAACACAATGTTTTCCCAGTTCCAGGGGGTAATATATTCATCCCAATATCATGTTTCGTAAAATAATCAATATTAATTTGTATGATTTCCTTATCCTGTATTTTATAGGGCTTTACAGAAGCCTTTTCTAATCTACTGGAATAATTCATTCTCTGAATATAGTCTTTTTTCTTTGTTTCAGAAACTCTCTTTGCTGGTTCTATGTAACTATTAATTAGATTTGGATCACCTATGACTTCATTCGTATACCCTCCTTCTCTAAGTTGTTGTTCTATTTCTTCTTTTATAAATTGTTTGTCAAACCATTCTAACCCACCTTCACTATTAGGAAATCTCGTCGTAGAGTGTTCCCAATTCTTTTTATGTAAATATTCTTCAATGTCTAAAGCCTGTTCATCACATGAACAAATTATTAATAGTTTAAATATAAATGGAAATATAGGATAACTACATCCAAGGGAATTTCCACGAGAATATAAATCATATGTTTTTCCTATTTTAGAATATCCCTTACAATGCTGTGATGTACCTATATAGGCGAAAAACATATGTAATAGTTATTATAGTATGATATTATTTTAAATAATAAACGCACTACCTACAAATCAAATTTTCAATATTTGTAAAATGCACTACCTACCTTGCCGCATAAATAATTAAATGTAATTTAATCTTACATCAAACTATCAAATTTTAATTAAAAATTTGATAGTTTGATTTACTTAAATAAATAAATTATAACAACTGATAATCATGAATAAAGAATATGAAACTCTTTTAAAAAAGATTGGGAATCCTCGTAACAATACATATATGGATTTTGTGAAAGACTATTATATGAAAAAAATAGCAGATCCTAATTGGGGTGGATGGGCTAGTGTTTGTGAAATAAGTAATTATTGTTCGGAAGAAAAGAAAAAAATTACTGGAGAAGGCTTTGGTGATCCCCCCAGGAGATTCGAACAATTTCGGAAAGACATAACACCTGGATATTGGGATGAAAAGCAAGTAGGTAAATATAAGTATGTAAAGTTTAAAATACCAACAGAAGAAGATATTCTTGTATCAAAAGATCATGGATTTACTTCGGATATACAGGATAATCGCTTAAAAGAATCTAATTATACGTGTGAAATCACTGGACTCCCTTTTAGTGAAGGTAAAGTAGCCTGTGATCACTGGTTTCCTAAAGAAAAAGGTGGTGAAAGTACACAAAATAATTGTGTAATCTTAAATAAGATTTTAAATGAGAAAAAAAATAATCATCTTCCTGAAGAGTGGTTTTGTAAACATTTACTGAAAAATTTCCTTAATATATGTAAAAGAGTTAATAATATTGATGATATAAAATCTAAACTCATAAAGTTTATTCAAGAATTTGAATGACTGATTTAGCTATTGCATCGGATAAATGTACTGGTACAGCATTCCCGATTTGTGTGCAACGACTTCCATGATATCCATGAAATTTAAAATCATTTGGAAACCCAGTAATTAAACCTGCTTCTCTAACTGTTATAGAACGATCTTCCCAAGGGTGTATTGGGAAATTACTATGACCAGGAACAAGGGTAGGGACACACTTATTTCGGTCCAATCTTTGTGTATTCCCTCTAGAAAAGAAGCTACTTATTTTAAGTTCTTCAGGTAATTCATCTATAACATCTTTAATAGATTTTCCCTCTGGTATTCTTGAAAATCTGTCTATAGTTTTTTTAT
>CAYFGZ010000210.1:0-3556 GCA_964342575.1 uncultured Nisaea sp.
CAGGGTTCTCCATCCTTAAATTCTCCAACGAATTGGGAATCGTCTTTATAGGTCATAACCCCTTGACCATGGTGCACTCCATCTACATATCCACCGACGTACTGCTGGCCTGAAGGCCAGGTGTTGGTGCCATGACCATGCCGCTTAACATCCTTCCATTCACCGACGTACTCCTGTCCATCAGGCCAGGTGTGGGTTCCATGGCCATAGCGCTTATCATCCTTCCACTCACCGACGTACTCCTGTCCATCCCAGGTGAGGGTTCCATGACCATGGCGCTTATCATCCTTCCACTCACCGACGTACTTTTGTCCTGAGAGCCAGGTATAGGTTCCCCGGCCATGCTTGTTTCCATCCTTCCATTCACCCACGTACTGCTGCCCTGAGAGCATGTTCATGGTTCCATGACCATGCCGGTCTCCATCTTCCCATTCACCGACGTACTCCTGTCCATCCCAGGTGAGGGTTCCATGACCATGGCGCTTATCATCCTTCCACTCACCGACGTACTCCTGTCCATCAGGCCAGGTGTGGGTTCCCCGGCCATGCTTGTTTCCATCCTTCCATTCACCCACGTACTGCTCTCCTGAGAGCCAGGTGTAGGTTCCCTGGCCATGCTTGTTTCCATCCTTCCATTCACCCACGTACTCCTCACCATCAGGATAGATGGTAGTTCCTCGGCCATGTCTTCTTAGTTCCTTCCACTCACCGACGTACTGCCGTCCATCAGGCCACGTGTAAGTTCCCTCGCCGTCCATTTCGCCTCTTTTCCACTGACCTATATATCTGTCACCATCTTCGGTCGACCAAGTACCTTTGCCATGTGGGACACCATCCAAAGAGCCTCCCTCGTACCACCCACCAAGGTATGCGAACCTGGCAATAAAAACGTCATGTGTGGTTAGATCGATTCGGTCTAAGACTTTATCGATTACCGAAACGGATCTATCTAAAGCCCTACTTTTGACAGAGGCGTCGTGGGAACTTCTAGAGATGAGGGACCTCGTTTTCATTAATCAGATTTCCAAGACTTCAAACCTTCCGTCTTTGTCGTATCTGGTTACTTGCCATGCCTGACCGTCTCTCCACTCACCGACAATCTTTGTGCCATCTAGAAATGTGAGGGTTCCGTGGCCATTTCTCTTATTTTCTTCCGACTCACCCACATACCGCTGTCCTGAAGGCCAGGTCATGGTTCCCTGGCCATGCCGCTTACCATCCTTCCATTCACCAACATGTCGTTGGCCTGAAAGCCAGGTCGTAATCCCATACCCATCTTCTTTGCCATCTCTCCACTGTCCATTCCGCGGGCCCCCCAAAGAAGAGATATAGATTCCTCGCCCTTCAGGCAAGCCATCTGAAATTTTCCCCACATATTTACCGTTTCTGAAATTGATGGATACACGAGGTTCTTCGATACAGGAAAGAACCTTATTCAGAATATCTAGCGCCTTGTTATGAGTGAAAAGTACGTCGGAATTTGCCCGAACAAGAGAATCCTTACTCACCAGAGTCCTCTTCTTTCATCTGATCGATTTCTGACTGGATACGTTCTTTCTGCTCCACAAAGTAATCATCCCAATCATCATATGTTTCGATGATCTGCCAGGATTCCGATTCGATCAGATTCTGCATGTTCTGTATCAATCGCTCGATACTCTGTCTTAGTTCGAGAATTTCTGCTTTTAACCTGTCCTTGTCAGCAATTCTCTCGGGAATTTCCTTGCCATAGTCCTCAAGGAGAAGTTGCTCAAGTATCTCTTCGACTTCTTCGATTTTGTTGGATCGATAAGCCGTGCTGAGACGCGTAAAGATATCGTGCGCTTTTTGCTTCAGGAACTCTGGCACCTTATCGGGATGACATAACTGACTGGCACGTCGATATAGTTGCTTAATTTTTTTTGCCAATTCGTCATCAAGGACTGGTTTTTCATCTCCGCTGATGACTTCTTCGTATGATTCAGTGAACTCCTCGTACTCCTGCTCGGCCTCCTCAAATTCCTGGTCAGCCTCCTCATCCTCTTCCTGCAACTCGACTCTCTCTTTAAGTTCCTTCTCAAGTTTTTCTCGTCGCAGGCGCAAATACTCGGAAATCAGTTCACCCAGAATTGCGACTTTTCGGTACTCGAACTCTTCGATGCGCCTCTCAATTTCAGCTTTCTCATCTCCAATAGTAGTGATCTGTATTCTCAGGATCTTTAATTCGAACTCCAGAGACTCGATCTCCGGATCATCCCAAACTTCAACTGCCTGGCGACGAGTTAGAAAGTCATCGATCATTTCTATCGCATCTGAATAATTAGCTTGCTCAATAGACTCCAGAATCCGGTCCAGGCTTCGCTCCTTGTTACGATAGGGTTCAAGTTTTTCAACTTGTGGCTGCCAGGCTCCATCTTCTTTGAGTTCAATCAGACTCTTGATAGCTTTGAGGCGACGGATTACTGTTTCGTAATCTGGAGCGGGGTCTTCATCTGAGCTGTACCCGTGATGGCCAAGTATCTTGTTGAACTCCACAACATACTGATACGCCAGGTCTGACTCATCCGCGATCACGGTGATATTTTCGTAGTTACTTGTCGCTCTGCGGGTCCAGTTAAAAGAACCAGTAATGACAGTTTTCCTATCTATAACGGCGAACTTGTTGTGCATGATGGCCTGCTTGTCAGTGTCAGTTCCCTTGATCAGGGCGACCTCACCACCACTATCCCTCAGGGTCTCGAAGGCGAGACCTTTTTCACTAAGATTGATCTGATCCTCAATGATAAGCAGTCGCACTTTGACCTTGTCTTTGGCTTTTCGCTCTAATAAGTCAAGGATGTCTGGGTCTGTAAACCACGCGACTGCAGCAACAATCTCGCGTTTTGCTCTGCCAAGTTCAGAGAGCAACACACCTTTAATGTTTTCGAAATAAGCTACTGATTCCATATTTTTTGTAAGGTCTAACGAAGTAGATGACGACCAAACCGAAGCACTCGACGTCTCCTAATCTTACTACTCTACTTCTCATAGGGTAATTGGCAACCAAGGGGTACTTTCATTGGTTTCTGGAATCAGCCTATATCAGGTGTTCCTGCCAAATCTGAGGTTTACTCAGCTCCTTTTCCCAAACCGCTCCTATGACTAAAACACAAAAAATAGAAGATTTTCTGACACCTTAACTCAAACTGGGTAAACGGGAGTTACAACTGTACAAGTAGGATGACCGGGGCAGTGCCCGGATTTTTTGCTTTTTAGGAGGACAGAACGATCGGAATAGAACTGATTATGTCGGCACTAAACGGAAGGCAGCTCTATAAACATAGGGAAAACACTACATATATATAGTGGGTCACTATCTTCGGGAGGCAGGGGCCGGTATTCAAGAACTCCTTGCCCAACAGCTTATTGAGATTTTTATACTTTTAAGAAACCGCGATACAACGTATAGACATGTTCAAACGACTATGCCCACAGTACTCCGGATTGATCGACAGGCTCTATCTAGAAATAAGCCACAGTCAATTCCCTCGGCCTGAAGGTAATACAACACTTCTTCGTCACTCAACGCATCTAACTC
>CAYFGZ010000211.1:0-3501 GCA_964342575.1 uncultured Nisaea sp.
GATCCAGTGCAGATGTGTTGTCTATATTTTCCGTGGTCACCTAGTACCTCCTATCAGTTGATGAGAACTGTGACAAGTTTTTTATAGTTTAGTTTTGTATATCTTAGCATGTCAATTACTGCCCATACATTAATTCTAAATATCTATTCTCTGAAACTTCTCCAAGAAGATAAAGAGTTGTTAATAATTCTGGGTTAGATTCCCTTTCTTCTTTTCGCATTGCTTCCATGAATTTATATTCTTTTTCAAATTCAGGATTGTTTTCAAAAAATACATCTTTGTTATCAACACCCTTTGCTCTATATTCTAGATAAGTATCGTACATACCTATTTCTTTAAAATAATTTCGGGTCATTGCATAATATGGTTTAGCATATTTATCACGATCATTTAAAACATCTACAAGCCACCCGTCCCTATGGTCACTATCGTGATACACAGAATGATCTTTTTCACGTAAGTCAGATATATGATCTAATTGCTCTGGAGTCCACTGAGATTCTAATTCAGTAAGATTAAATTCAAGTACATCCCAAGCTATTCTTCCGCTTTCTGTTCTTGCATCATCATACGCCTTATAGTATTGCCATCTTGCCAAAGGTAATTCTTCTTTTGGTGGCTCTCTATCAAGTCCTTTCTCTTCAGTATAAAAATCTTCAAGTGCTCTTTTAGCTGCCATTGTTCTTGTTTGAATGTCTTGATAATGACTATACCAACCATTGTTCCCTTCATTACTTAAAGGAATCTGTTTATTAATAAGTTCATCTATTAAAGCATTCTCTTGATCTATACGCTTCATATCTTCTCTGGTTTGTGCACTATGAAGCTGGGCATATTCATACCCTCTGTCAACTCCTGTTTGTTGTCGAAGTTCAAGTTCTTTAACTATTTGCTGTATTCGTGGATCTTCATCCTGAAACACACGACGCACATCACCAGGCCCATATTGCTCACGTAACTGTTCATATGGAGTAGGATTTTGAAATATTAATGTTCCAAGCCTATCGGGTCCCCACTCTACTGGCACATCATCAAACCCTTCAATTCTTGCAAGTTCATCAAGCAATTCTTTTGTAGTTGCCTTACGTACATTGAGTCCACCTATCTGTAATCCATAACCCAGTGTGCCAAGACCAGCTTCCTGTTTAGGCATAAGCATAGATATTTGATCTTGCATTGGTCCATGTTCTCTACCAAGTTGTAACACCTGGTTTGCCCCAATAGGTAAAAACTGTAATCCTGCATGAAGTGCCTGTTCACTTATACCTTCTAAAGGTTCACCAAAGAAAGTTTCGTTAAATATAAATGGTCTGGCTATTGAACCTATAGGGCTTACCCTAGAAGTCAATGCTCCTTTAAAATTAACTATCCAGTGAAGAGGAGTATCTGCCTGACCAACTAAGTCCAAAAATATTGGGTTACCTTCTCTTCCCGTACCAATTTGGGGTGACATAAATCTGGTGTTATATCGTGGCTTAAATGGAATGTCACCATCCTCATCCCTTGCTATGGTAATAGGACTGTATGCTTCCCAATCCATAGGTTTACCTGTTGTCATAAGGTTGATACTGTTACCTAATGCTGCTAAGAATATAGCGTACCCTGCCCAGTATTCTCCGTATAATCCTTTGACATCACCCTTAACTGATTTCCCCATCATACCTAACCAGGCTTCAGTTTCGTTCGGGCTAAATAAAACTGCACGAGAGAAATCCTTCATACGAGGACTCTTAAATACAGTTTGCCATTCACCCAAAGATGAAGACATTCTGTTTACTTCATCAGCTGCACGTCGTGCTATTTGATGTGGGTCTTCATTAGGAAACTTTTTTCTTAACTTCGGAACTATAAAGTTATCAAGCTGAAACATCTGTGATTCTCTATAAACACCCTCAAACAGACCACTCTCCCACCATTTAAAAGCACTAGCTATCCTATCTAATACAATTTTGGGAACACCAGGTTTTGTGCTTCTTTCAATATCTTTTAATTGATCTAAAGCATTTCTTGTAATAATAGAAGTATCACCTTGAATATTCCATCCAGCCTCGGCAATCATTTTCCGGCTGATATTAAAATCATCAAACATAGGTGTTGGGTCAAGTGATCTTTTATTTGTTGCCGCCCTGCCAAAACCGTGAAAGTCCCCACCAAAAAGTGAAGAAGCAATTAGCTTTCCAGTAAAAGGAATGGCCTGAAAAATTTTGCCACTCTTTATTCCTGTTGGAGAAAATGCAGCTGCATACCCTCTGGTCAACATGTCAATATGCTGGAATCCACTCAACGAAAGTAATAATCTTTTAGGAACAGAAGATGCCAATCTAATTGCTGGCATAAAATCTTTACCCTTAATACTCCATTCGTTAGTTTTACCATATATACCTTCAAGTAAATCTGCTACATCATTAGGAACTGCATATTGTCCAATATCAGCTACTTCAAGTTTTTTAGTTGTTACCCGATATCCTTCAAAAGCAGGACCAACCTGTGGAACACGATACCCTTTTCCAGCTTGAGTACCAATTGCTACTTCTTGGGCTACTCCACTTCTTTTAAGCCTATCGATCATTACCAGTTGTTCTCTGTGCTCAACTCCCAATTTTCTTCTGGAAGCCATAATATCAATTGGATTCCAACTAATTGGTTCGTAACCCATATCAATCATTTCATCAAAAGTGGAATTACTTCTTGGTTGTAAATGTCTAGGCAATCTATGGATATTTACATTAGTAACACTTACATACTCGCCCGTATCTTCATCTAGTCTTTTCCATATACGTGGAAAGTAATCCGGGTGCATCATGAAATTATCTCTCATGTCAGGATCAAACTGAATATAAGCTGATTGTTCTTCATCCCTTAACTGTCTTAAATGTGCCCATATGTCTTCAAACCCTTCAGGTGCCGCCCCTTTTAACCCATCTCCATCATATAGGGCTCTCATCAACATTTTTCCTACATTTTCAGGAACAATATATCTGCCTTTATATTTAGTAAGTTTTTCTCCATTAACTTCTAAGTCACCAAGCATTTTGTTCCCATCATCCCACCAGCTTCTTAGTTTGTTATTAGCAACATTACGTGCTCCATACCAGTAAGCTATTGAATCATCAGCACTTAATCCATCAAGACCAGGAGTTGGATTCATTAATGCGTCAAGTGCTCCTACTGGATCATCTGGAGGCAATGATTTTGATGCCCTTCCTACTGGAACAGGCGGTTTCGGTAATCCAGCTTCAGCCGCAACACGATCTATAGCAACATGATAGGCATCCCATATAGTAGGGTTCCTGGTAGAAGCCATCTCTTCTATCAAAACATCATTCAGATGTTTGCGTCCACCATTCTTTGCAGGTCGGAATCCAAAGTCTTTGACTCCCATATTAGGTATAGAATATGGATTGTAAGGGTCACCTCTAAGTATGGCAGCTTCAAGATTCTCCTCGTATAAATCTTCCCACATCTTATTAAATTCAATTGCCTCTTCAGGAGTCATCTTAG
>CAYFGZ010000212.1:0-3431 GCA_964342575.1 uncultured Nisaea sp.
CCCGAGGAGGATCCGGTCTGATAAATAAAAACAAGCCGCTAAACGCCAAGACTGCCATCGGAAGCATAATATAAAATACCCACGACCAAGATAATTCTTCGCAGACATAACCGCCAACCACTGGGGCAATAGTCGGAGCAACGCCAACGCCCATCATAAATATTGCGACTGCCCGCGGGCGTTTTTCGCCTGGAAATTCATCGATAACAACAGATTGAGCGACAGCGGCCAGTGGTGAACAAAATCCAGATTGTAGGACACGCCAAAAGATGAGTGCTTCGAGCGACGGTGAGAGACCACACATTAAGGTCGAAATAGCAAAACCGGCAACGCCCCAGGCCATTACCCGACGACGACCAAACTGCGTCGACATCCAGCCCGCCAAAGGTATCGTGACTGCTGTAGCAATCAGGTTAGCCGTCACTACCCATGCTACCTGATCAGGACCTGCCGACAACGCCCCCTGTATTTGTGGCAACGAAACATTGGCTATTGTCATAGCAGTGGCGTACAGGGTAGTTACTAATGTGCACGTAATAAGAAGACCCATTGCTTGCCTTTATTCATAGTTTAACGAATTAGGGTCGTGCACCCGGAAACTTAAATCTGAATCTAAATAAACAAACCTGCTAGTTCTTTTTCAGAATATCAACCATTCTTCAATGTATTCGATGAATGCAAAATAAAATGCCTCACTAATTTTCAACGTGAAAATCTCGAAATCGCAAAAGCTTCAATTGGTAAACTCGATTTACCATCTATTATTTCTTCGGCTATTAAACGGCCAATAATCGGACTTAACTGAAAGCCGTGCCCACAGAAGCCAAAGGCATGAAAGGCATCTGGTGCGTTTTCACTTGCTCCAATAACTGGAATTTCATCGGGCAACTTTCCCTCCAACCCACACCAGACGCGAGATACTGACACATCCTTTAATTGAGGGAAAACGCGGGTAACAATTCGGGCACTATTCATTATAGCCAATGCATCTGGTTCAGTCGTCTCAGCATCTCTATCTGGCAATCCCAAATGTCCTCCTCCAATGAGCAAAGTACCTTCGGAGGACTGCTTAAAGGACAGCCCCCCACTCGCTAATCCACAAACAGGCCTAACAAAATGTGACAGCTTCTCTGTCACCATCATAGTCAGAGCCTCTGTTTTAAGTGGCGCGCAATCGCCAATCATTGCAGCGATAATATCTCCCCAGGCTCCCGCACAATTGACTAAAACTGGAGCCTCGAAAACGCCTTTTTCGTTAAACACTTTCCAAAAGCCATCAACGCGTTCAATATTAATTACCGTACTGCCAAGTTCATACAATACTCCTTCTTCCACAGCTTTTCGCCAAAATGCTTTAGAGGTTAATATTGGGTTCGCAGCTCCATCCTCTCTACACACTATAGCTCCAATACAGTGGGGAGCTGCCGCTGGGACCAAATCCCGAAGTTCATTTCCGCCAACCAACTCCTCATGTTCAAACCCGAGATTTCGGACACTGTCAACCCTAACCTCCAACTCTTTCATCTCGGCTTCACTTTCGGCTATCTTTACTTGTCCAACTCTATGAAAACCACAGTCATCTCCTATAAAAGCACTCATCTCATGCCAAATTTCCATAGCGGCTAGTGATAAGGGGATCTCTGCCGGATGCCTACCTAAGCTCCGAACACCGCCAGCATTTACGCCAGAAGCAAACCTACCTGGGTAATGTTTTTCTATTATTCGAACAGTTAAGCCTCTACGACGCAAATGCAGTGCCGTCGATGTACCGTGCAGGCCACCCCCAATAATCAGGACGTCGGTTGTAAAGTTATTTGTCATAAAAGATCCATTGTTAGTGAGCCTCTTCTCTCAAGTCTTTACATCGGGTTGAGTACGCATAATTTCCTCCGACCACGCATTAAAAGACCCAAAAATTATACTCTCTTGCAGCAGAAAATCATGAGCTTCTCGTCCGAGAACTCTGTTGATAGGCATAATTTCACCGATACTTTCAGCCAAAATTTGTAGTCTAGCCGCTCTCTCAAACTGTATAGCCAAATATGTTGCTTCTTCAATTGTTGCTCCTGTAGTTAGCAACCCGTGGTTTGCAAGCAATATGGAACGCTTGCTCCCTAACGCATTAGAAATGATTTTTCCTTCCTCATTTGCAAGTGGAACACCTGGCCATTCTCTTAGATGAGCACAATCTTCAAAAAACATTGCAGCATCCATATGGGCTACCTTTAGCGGTTTTCCTGTCATTGAAAGTGCGGACGCATGTGGGGGATGCGTGTGGACAATGGCATGAACATCTTTTCTGCCTTGGTAAATCCACAAATGAAACCGAACACCGGGATTAGGAATCCCGGTTCCTTCAACAACTTCGCACTCATTATTTATCTTTACAATAGTGTTTTCTCGCGCATTACCAAACCCTCCAGCTATTGATGTAGTCCAAAAGCTATTCTGATCTGCACGCACTGTAATCTGTCCAGCCAACGTCTCCGCATGAGATTCCAGAGCTAATTTGCGACACGCCAAGGCTATTTTTAGCGATATTGGCCAGTCGTTTGAAGCGAGATGTGCCTTTAATTCACTGTCCGCATGCTCCTTTGCTCGTTTTCTGTTCTGTTCACAAAAGTGTCCGTTTTCAGTGGAAACCATCTTTTATCCCTATGATTCTTAAATTGCCAAAAAATGTAGTAGGCAGGAAGAATCGATATCATTATCTAATGCCTCATTCAAGAAACACCGGGACCTGAAGTGGTCCTCGAAATGCCCAGCCCAAAAAAATAACATTTCCCGAAAGCCGAATTGCTGGGAAAGAAGTCAACAACATCGGTAAAGCCACTTCCGCTATGAGGCATTTCGAAATCCAGGCTCCCGCGCAAAAATGTGGTCCAGCCCCAAAGGTAATAGCCTTAGTATTATCTCGATACGGATTGAATTGATCGGCTTTTTCAAATACAACCTCATCCCTATTACCAGACCCAAACATGAAAAATACACGGTCTTCAACATTAAATCTGACATCATTATAAGTAAACTCACGGGACACTCTTCGCGGGGACATTCCTATAGGCGATATCCAACGACCATATTCCTCGAACACCTGCATATAGGTTAAATTTTGGCAATAAAGATCGTCCAAAAAGTGCCGGTGTGTCAATAAAGCCCATGTTATTCCTGCTATCGCATCTCGCGGTTCATTCTGCCCTCCTGAAATCGTGAGTTTAATATTAGCACGCGTTTGAAAGTCGGATAGCCCACCCCGCTTTTGCACCGCCAGTAAAGACAAATCATTTTCGTCCAATCCCTGTTCAATACGTTCTGTTATATGTGCATCGATAGATACAGTACAATCATGGCAATTAGCCTCAACCTCCTGATCACCAGTATAGTTGGCGCACCCATCAATCATACCTTGGCTAACTCTATCCATCTCCTGC
>CAYFGZ010000213.1:0-3364 GCA_964342575.1 uncultured Nisaea sp.
AAGGAGAAAGACGGGCCGAAGGAGAAAGACGGGCCGAAGGGGAAAGACGGGGTGCTACTTCCCGTGATGCAAATAAAATCAGGCAAGCTGCGCCGAAACTAAGCGACGATTCTGACGAGGCTGTTTTTTTCGACGCGATTACTCAGGCAGATGGAGAATCACAACTTAGCATTGATAGGGAGGGTAGAATCTCTTTGGTAGCAAACCTTGCCACCGACAACAGTCGGCCGCAGCAAACAGAAGGAGAAAAAACGAGCAACACCGGGATAAACGAGGTGTTAACAGTAGATGCAAACGTGGGGACAAACATTACCATAGCAACCGATGCGTCCGCCGCAGTTGCTAGCGCATCATTGTTAGTGCAGAGCGGTACTAGTGCATATATCCCTTGGACCTCCAATCCTCCGGAGGTCGTCGTAGTTGCGAAGGACAACTCAATCGTGGGCGGTTTGGGCGTCCGTAACTCTCAGATTGGCTTCCTCGTGGCTGACTTCGATGCTGTTCGATCGGGCTTGATCGAACTACAAAAACTAAATCCTACGCTTGGATCGGCTGGGGTTACTGCGCTGGCCTCCGTGCCAGAAGAGGACCTTGCTCTGCTAAAAAGTAACCCAGCTGAATTCGCTGAGAGAACGAACTCCCCAGACGGTTTATTGACTTATGGTCGCTGGCAAAACGGTTACGTCCTTGGCATAGACGCCACCTTAAATGGCACGCTTACCGGTAGCACAATTGAACTTTTGTCTGGTTTTAAGAGTGAACACTTGGTTTACGGTGATCCCCCTACTGCCAATTCTCAGGTACTCGCTAAATACAATTTTGTGGGAGGAACTCGGTCTACTTCCAGTATTTCGAACGAGCTTGGGTCAGGGTTGACTGCCGCAAGTATTTTATTCGATTTTGCGCTTGGTTATGGAAGCTTGGAAGGCACGTTAGTGCACGACGCTGTTATGTATTCTTTGCTGGGAGACCTCGTGCAGGATGGCACTACCTTCTCAGGCTTAGGGGGAGTTGCCCGTACTTCCTCCCGAGACTATGCCGCCGACTTTGTAGGTTTTTTCTCAGGGCATAACGGAATTGCCCCTCGCGCGCTAGGGTTGTCTTATGGCGTTTATACCCCGGGTGTCATTGCAGGCGTTGCTGCGTTTGGTTTGATTGGCTCAGGAGACAGCCAGTTGCGCTTATTGCCTCAAGGATCTGTTGTCGGTTTGTCGCATTATTTCGAGCAACCGGATGGCTGCGGTTTTGGTTGTCTACTTTCCAGTAGTTCGTACCTTTACAATGTTGGTGGAAGTAACACCGGGGTCTTGTCGGGAAATCTGCTGGACTCTTTTCGTACGGAAGAGCCGAGTGACCGCTGCTCTGGTTTGACCTGTTCGTTTAATCGTAATAGCAGTGTAGCGACCGTAGATCTGACGGGCCCCCCCGCGTTTAATCCTCGCTCGGATAACTCGCAGTCGCCTACCGGCGCCCACACGCAGCTCGGGGTCAATTGGGCGCGTTTTTCGCCGGGGTATAGCGCGACTAAAAATACCAATCACGTCGAGAGGGGTTCAGCCCATATAATTACCTTAAAAAATCCCACGGTGCAGAGTGATCTCCCGAACACTGGAACGGGTACTTATAACGTATTACGAGGTGGCACCAAGCCAACGGTATTGTTTGCGACAGGTGGAGTGTTACAACCGGAGGTTGTCGGAGATCTTACTGCAGCTAGTATTACGGTAGATTTTGCGACTGGCGCCGCCAACGCGTCTTTTGCGGGTTCCTTTGCAGACGGAGGGAACGGTGGCACATTCGCTCTTGCGGGACAAGATTCGGTTGCGTTCACTAATTCGACGTTCGCCTTTATGCCTCTTTCGGGACGCCTTGTCAGCGCGCAGGTTTCGGCTAATGGTGCCAGCTGCTCACCGGGTTTTTGTGCGCTGGTCGGCAGGACCGACATGCAGATAGTTGGTAGCACAGGGCAGGCTATCGGAGGCGTATTCGATGCTACCACTCTTCCCAGGGCTGGAGGCCAGCCAGTTTTTGGAGTTTCAGGTACTTATTTACTGGAGCAGTCTTCGTTACAACAAAACAATACGGAATTGCCCCTCTTCCAACTCCAACAAAACAATACGGAATTGCCCCTCTTCCAACTCCAAGGACAACAATAAAAAACCCTCGATAGGGTAGTTTTTTTCGATCGGCGCGGGGCCATTTTCGGGCACATGCAGACCGAACGGCGTTGTGATTCCCCTAGGCAGCTGAGACTTCGTATGCCAAGATGGCGATTGGTTAACCGGGTACATGCGATGCACCAGACCAAAGACATCACGAACCATACTGCTGCCGAGACCGCAACAATTCCCTCGGCCTATGTGCCACCGTTGCAATGCACCCAAGGGCAGCCGTCCCCTGCTGCTGCAAATGGTGGTTTGTCCTATATGGCGTTCGATCAAAATGGCGATGCAGGAACGGCGGCGGCGACGGAGGACGCACTTCGACAGATCGCCGACGGAGAAGGGCAGACGGTTATCGACATGCTTCAAAATGCTCCGACAGGGCCGATCGAGACTAAATGGGGTGTGGGATTCCGGACCTATGCCGAATGCATGGAATATATAGGGGCGAGGGGTATCGAAGCACCTGAAGGCGGTTTGGCGTTGCCGCTGCGTTATACTATTCACGAGCGTCCGTCCTATACCGTAGTCCCTTCCAACGCGCTTTGGCGCGATGCGTCACGAGCGGACGAGGCCAATGCTCTGCGCAAGGAAGAGGAGGATATAGAGAGACGACGCCTTTATTTTCCGCAAGTGATGCGAGACGCAAGACGCATACAGGAATATTACCCAGACCTTTCGCCTTATAGCGCTGAGTGCATGGACAAGCTCGGCATATCTTTAGCGCACTGCGAATCCCAATGTGAGAACTTCTACGACTCGGCTCAAGTGGAGCGTGTGTTCTACCCCGAAATGGAGAAACTCCTGCTGAAATTCTTCCCAGGTTCGACGGACGCACTCGTATACAACCACGACGTGTTTGACATTGAGTACAAAGGCGACCGTACGGAGGATCAGGACAACAAAAATCCAGGCGTGAATAATTTCTATGCCAACATTGTGCACAACGATCTAAACGATAACAGCGGTCAGGTTCGTTGCCGTGAGCTTTTGACCAAGAATCTGCGGAACTTTGGCCGCGAGCAGCAATATACGGAAGCTGCGGCCGATGAAAAGATGTCGCGGCGCTATATGTCGATAAACCTTGCTAAACCGATGGAGACCGTGCGCCAAAATCCCTTCGTGTTGTGCGCTTGGCCGTCGTTCGTGGACCAGCCGTATATCACCAACTATCGTATCTACGACGACCGCGTGGGTGAGAC
>CAYFGZ010000214.1:0-3344 GCA_964342575.1 uncultured Nisaea sp.
CCCACCCTGCCCAAATAAGATGTTGGGAATGTCCCGAGAACAGCTACCAGCCCGATCCAGGCCAACGAGAGTGCAAACAGTGTGCCGAGCAAGACGAGAAGGGATCGCCCCAATGGGTTACCGACAACCGCACCGCGTGTGTGTCCTGGTGCGATTGCTGGCGCGGAGGCCGCGACGAAGATTCCGGGGCCTTTGCCGCGCACCCTACGTGCAACCAACAGGAGTACATGACCGATGGATGCCAGCAATATGCCGCCCTGTGCTAGTCCATACAGCCCCATCGACGGGGTCCGTCGGGCAGCGGCGGCGGCGGCGAAGCAGCAGAGAAACGCATAGGGGGGATGGTGGGTCCAACCGGTCGCCCAGCCCCCATGGTCCCTCACTATATATATGGAGATGGAGATGTTGGTGAGGATGGACAATGTTCCAGTGCACACAAACACCTTTGAACTTCCGTGCCTTCTTCGGTCTCGTGGTCTTTGTGCTCCTCACCTGGGACCCCACTGCCGCCGACTCGTCCATTGGGCACATGCGCAACAGCCTCGCAGAGGCTGGGGACCCAGCGCTCCTCCGGGGGGCGGCGCGCGAGGCCGTGGCGGGGGCCGGCCGCGGCGAGGATGCGAGCGGGTCGGGGCCCGTCGGCTGGGAGCGGAGACTCGGGGGACGCTCGGAGGACTGCTGTCCTTCGTGGGGTTGTTCCAAGTGGGGCTGTTCCTTCTATGGGGAAACCGGGTGCGGCGCCGGGCAGTACCAACCGGCGGACCGGACGCCGTGTCCCGGTTGCTCTGAATACTACTGCAGCGCCTGCGCGGACTGCCCGGCCGGCCGGTACAAGAGGGGCGGCTGCAAGGAGAGGGACTTTTATTCTAAAGACGCGTACGCAGCGTGCAACGCTTGTGCCGCGGGCAAGTACCACACACAGACGGGCCAAAGCAGCTCGGCCGCGTGCAAGAGCTGCCCCCAGGGGTGGGACACCCAGGGCACCGCGGGCGAATCCATGGTTGTTGCGGGTGTGCCATGGCCGTCGGATATAAACGGGGCATACGATATTGTAAGGGTAGACTGCTGGAAGTGTACGAATGGAAAGCCAGCCTACAAACAGCGGAGCCCCGGGCAGTATTACCTCTACTCTCTACCATCCTATGGGTGGGTGGCGAGCACCAGGCTAGGCAGCAGTGCCGTCACGACGTGGTTGTTCGTCAGCTCCACGGCGGCCACCCCAGATCGCGTCACCGAGAACTGGAACTTTCGGCCGGGCTTCAGCGGTAGGGAGTTTCAAGCATCCGACAGCATCGTCGTCACCCAGACGACCACGGTCGGCCATACCGCGTGCAAGAAGTGCGCACGGGGCACCTTTAACGACCAGGCCGGCCAGGCCACGTGCAAGACGTGTGACGCGGGCAAGTATCAACCGGACCCGGGCCAAAAGAGCGCGTCCGATTGCTTGGACTGTATTTCTACGGGTGCGTTCTGCCCCGCGGGTTCGTCCAGCGACACCCCGTGCCCCACCGGACATTACTGCCCGAACTTCTCCACGCAGACCGCCTGCGACGCGGGCAAGTACCACGCGCAGACTGGCCAGAGAAGCGAGGCTGCGTGTGTGAACTGTCCCAAGGGGTGGTCCACCCAGGGCACCCAGGGCCAAAGCGCGTGTGCCCTCTGCGCCGCGGGCAAGTACGCAGAGCAACCGGGCCAGAGGGAGTGTACAAACTGTGGTCCGGGTAAGTACCACACGCAGACGGGACAAAAGAGCGCGGCCCCGTGCACTGCCGCCGCCTGCACGGCCGGTCACTACTGCCCGGGCGACGGCGCCATCACACCCTGCGCCGCGGGCAAGTACGCAGAGCAACCGGGCCAGAGGGAGTGTACAAACTGTGGTCCGGGTAAGTACCACACGCAGACGGAGCAACTCAGCGCGAGCGCGTGCAAGAACTGCCCGGTCGACTACTGGTGCCCGGGGGACGGGAGCATCGGCGGCCCATGTGCAAGTAGGCCGCAAGGCCGGACCAGCTCGGGACTCGCGGGCCAGGCCACGGAAGCCGGGGCCTGCCCGTGGCCAGACGGGCGAACCGAGAGCTGCTGCCTCGGCGCCGCAGTGGGCCTCAATAACGATTTAATCCCCCCTTTCCAGAGAAATGAATGGGGTGTTTGTTTTGATCCTTACTGTACGGACGAATGGCGTCAAAAGCGTGAAGACTATGGGTACGGGGCTGATTACTACCACCCATATTGGAAGGTAAATTACGATGATGTTGGTGACTCTTATTATGAAGACAACGATTACGGCTACAAGCGGCAAGAATACTTAACAAAATGCGACCCCTGTCACTACCACGGCCTAGGCGGATGCGGCGCTGGTCAATACGAAAAGAGCCGGACAACGTGTTGTCAGCACTCGTTGTACGAATGCAGTGTGTGCGAAAACTGTCCGGTCGGCAAGTACAAGCCAGCTGGTTGCACAACGACGGCGTGGATGCGCTGGAGGACAGCGGAGGAAGCAGGAATCGCTGCGTTCGATGCGGCCAAGGCGCGCGGCGAAACCGAGCAGGAGGCGTCGCTGGAGGCGGTAAACGCCCACGACGCCTACTGGGACTCGCTGGCGTCGCTCGACGACTCCCCTGGGTGCATGGCCTGTCCCGCTGGGCAGTTCCAGGATGAGACCGGCAAAGACGGGTGCAAGGGATGCGGCGCGGGGCAGTTTCAGAACGAAGTTAGCCAGACCAACTGCAAGCATTGCAGGTGGCCGGTCGAGGCCATCACGGGCCTCACAGGCCAGGCCACGGAGGAGGGGGCGTGCGTGGCCCGGTCCGACGAGTGCAAAGGCGGCGACACCACAACCATCGATCCTAATGAGTACCTCGGCTACCACGGCTGCGGGTCCGGCCAGTACCAGGTCGGGGCCCAATGGTGGTGTTCCGACGATGCATTCGTACAATGTAGCACCTGCGCGGTTTGTCCGGCCGGCAAGTACAAAAAGGCCGGCTGCTCTATGGATGGACTCGAGGCCTGCCTTTCATGCCCTACGGGAAAGGACAGCGATGCGGGCATACACGAATGTACCGACGTACCGAGTACCAGTCCGAGTGCCAGCGCCGTCGAGGACGCCGCGCGCGCCGAGGCCGCGCAATGTATTTTCGAGGGTCGCGGTGTAGACGGTACGTGGAAAGCTGGTCCTGATTGCGGTGAAGTTGCGCCCCTACATTGTTCATAATTCACCGTGTGGCTGACGCGGGCAGGCGACTATAAGCGAACGCCGTCGCTCTGGGCACCACCCACACCCGCAACGGATGGGAAGTCGTCTGGTCGTCGCCGCGGTCGTCGCCACGGTCGCCTGCGCCACCCTT
>CAYFGZ010000215.1:0-3333 GCA_964342575.1 uncultured Nisaea sp.
AATGGTCGAATAACCCTCTCTTTGAGCCAGGGAAATTGCGTCAATAGTTTCCGTTAAAGTTCCAATTTGATTTAATTTAATTAAAATGGAATTGGCAGCCCCAAGTTCCACGCCCTTTTTTAAACGCTCTACGTTAGTAACGAATAAATCATCGCCAACAATTTGTACCCGGGACCCAAGTTCTTCTGTCAATGCGACAAACCCATCCCAATCATCTTCTGCTAATGCATCCTCTATAGAAACTATGGGATATCTGGAGCAAAGATCTTCATAGTATTTTATCATTTCTGTCGCATCTAAAACTTTACCTTCGCCACTTAATTCATAACGCCCATTTCGATAAAACTCCGTAGAGGCGGGGTCCAGTGCAATTACAACATCGTCTCCAGGTGAAAACCCCGCTTCCTCAACCGATTTTACAATCAAGTCCAGTGCTTCCGCCGTATTGGAGAGATCAGGTGCGAAGCCCCCCTCATCCCCTACAGTTGTACTATATCCGTCAACACTTAAAAGTCGGCTCAATGAATGAAAAACCTCCGCACCAATTCGCACTGCCTCAGTAATCGTTTCAGCCGAAATCGGCATTATCATGAACTCCTGAAAATCGATGTTATTATCAGCATGCGCACCGCCATTGATAATATTCATCATTGGCGTAGGCAAAGTATGAGCAAATGCACCCCCTATATACCTGTACAAGGGCATACCTTTTTCATTCGCCGATGCTTTTGCAACAGCTAGGCTCGTGCCCAATATTGCGTTCGCTCCTAACCTCGACTTATCCTTTGTTCCATCTAACTCAATAATGGTGCTATCTATTCCTATTTGATCTGATGGATCACGCCCAGATAAAGCATCAAGAATTTCCCCGTTAACCGCCTCTACAGCTCTTTGCACCCCTTTTCCACCATAACGATAGCCATCTCCATCGCGCAGTTCAACTGCTTCATACGCACCAGTCGAGGCTCCTGAAGGAACCGCCGCTCTTCCAATAGAGCCACTCTCCAGTAGCACGTCGACCTCTATAGTTGGGTTACCCCTGCTATCTAGAATCTCCCGAGAAGAAACATCAATTATTGCAGTCATTATTCAAATCCAATTTTTGAAAGTTAGATCATGGACTCCGATATTTTACCTCTTTAATTGTACTAACAGACTCAGAATGAGGAACCGTTGTAGGTACAGATGGTAGCATCTGTCAAAAATCCAATGCGTGACTTTTCGCTATAGAATCTAACTTTTTAAGTACTGAAAGCAACCTAGGCATATCCTTTAAATTAATCATATTTGGTCCATCACTTGGTGCGTTATCGGGATCTTGATGCGTTTCAATAAACACAGCCGCTACCCCAACGGCAACCGCAGACCTAGCTAAAAGTGACGCGAACATCCGATCACCCCCACTTTCCTTTCCTAACCCACCCGGCTGTTGGACCGAATGAGTGGCATCGAAAACAACAGGGCAACCCGTCGCAGCCATCTGCGGCAACGATCGCATATCGCAGACCAAGTTATTATATCCAAAACTAGTACCCCTTTCGGTTAATAAAATGTTTGAATTTCCAACCGATTCCAGTTTTTCAACGATATTACTTATATCCCAAGGTGCAAGAAATTGACCTTTTTTCACATTAATAGTTTTTCCCGTTTCGCCTGCGGTAATTATTAAATCAGTTTGCCGACAAAGAAACGCGGGGATTTGAATGACATCAACAATCTCCGAAACCACTTTACACTGAGAACTTTCATGTACGTCAGTTAAAACAGGGCAATCAAACCTGCACTTAATTTCCTCCAAAATCGAAAGCCCTTTGTCCAGGCCGACACCCCTCTGAGATGAAATACTTGTACGGTTAGCCTTGTCGAAAGACGACTTAAATATGAGTTCGATTCGTAGTTTTTGACAGATATTGACAAGAATTTCTGCCACGTCTAGCGCATGTTCCCGGCTTTCCAATTGACAGGGCCCCGAGATTAAAACAAATGGTCTATCATTACCTATCAACAAACGACCAACGGGAACGTGCCTTAATTTTCTTTCCATGCTAGACTAACCTAGATTGAAAAACTGCGGCACCAATAAAGCTGGTGAACAGTGGGTGCGGATCAAATGGTTTTGATTTCAATTCAGGATGAAATTGAACTCCTACGAACCAAGGATGTTCGGGGATCTCTACTATCTCCGGAAGTTTCTGGTCTGGGGACATGCCTGAAAAAATTAACCCAGCCGCCTCTAGCCGGGCCCGGTAATCGATATTCACTTCATAGCGATGCCTGTGGCGTTCACTTATGCAGTCTTTTCCATAAATAGTTTTAACCTTCGAATTTTGCATCAAAACACAATCGTAGGCACCCAGGCGCATAGTACCCCCTAGATCATCTTGCCCACCTCTCTCCTCAGTAATATCCCCTTTAATCCATTCCGTCAAAAGTCCAACAACTGGCTGAATGCATTTTCCAAATTCGGTTGAACCTGCATCTTTTATCCCCACTAAATTTCTAGCCGCTTCTATTACTGCCATTTGCATACCAAAGCATATTCCAAAATATGGAATATCTCGTTCTCTGGCAAATTTAACAGCCGCTATTTTCCCTTCAGCTCCCCTTTCACCGAATCCTCCGGGCACAAGAATACCATTCACGCCTTCTAGATAACGCACCGCATCTTCTTTTTCAAAAATCTCAGCGTCTATCCAATCTATTTCAACTTTTATGTTATTAGCAATTCCTCCATGAATGAGAGCTTCTGCCAAAGATTTATAGGAGTCCAAAAGGCTCGTATATTTGCCGACGATAGCGATCCGAACTACTCCTTCCGGCTTCATCACAGTATGCGAAATTCGTTTCCAAATCGTCAAGTTGGGTCCTTCACAACTATCAAGTAAACCAAAATGACGACAGA
The DNA here is from genome assembly GCA_964342575.1 of uncultured Nisaea sp. Classification (GTDB taxonomy): domain Bacteria; phylum Pseudomonadota; class Alphaproteobacteria; order Thalassobaculales; family Thalassobaculaceae. The sequence continues at coordinate 2,903 of CAYFGZ010000215.1, forward strand.
CTTCGGTATCGAAACCTTGGGCGTGGTAACTTATAGGAACATCATAGATAGATTTCACATCGAGTGCCGCTATTACGGCATCGGGTCTTATATTGCAGAATAACGCTATTTTAGTTCTCTGCTCCTCTGGGACTTCTATTTCTGACCTGCACAACAAAACATCCGGCTGAATACCCACACTTTGCAACTCTTTAACCGAATGCTGGGTTGGTTTAGTCTTCAATTCCCCAGCAGACGCTATAAAAGGAACCAGCGTTAAGTGCACAAAAAGTGACCTTTCTCGGCCTAGTTCATTTCCCAACTGCCTAATAGCCTCCAGAAAAGGCAAGCTTTCTATATCTCCTACAGTTCCCCCTATTTCGCACAGTATAAAATCTTCATCCTCCAGATCACTTTTAACAAATGCCTTAATAGCATCCGTAACGTGCGGA
>CAYFGZ010000216.1:0-3325 GCA_964342575.1 uncultured Nisaea sp.
GTGCGCTTAGGTCTGCGGCGCAAATGGTTTCTTATGAGGTTTCAATCGGTTTTGTGATCATAACGGTGTTGTTGTGCGTAGGTTCTTTAAATCTCACGGCTATAGTTGAGGCGCAGAAGACTGTCTGGTTCGCTATACCTTTATTACCCATGTTTGTAATTTTCTTTGTATCGGCCTTGGCCGAAACCAATAGGGCACCGTTCGACTTACCTGAAGGAGAGTCGGAGTTGGTGGCGGGTTACTTCGTGGAGTATTCTTCTATGACGTTTGCGTTATTTTTTCTTGGTGAATACGCCAACATGATTTTAATGAGCGGAATGACAGCTGTTTTATTTCTGGGTGGTTGGCTGCCACCATTCGACATTGCGCCTTTCAATTGGATACCTGGGCCAGTCTGGTTTGTCGGAAAAATAGCATTCGTTTTATTTTGTTTTCTTTGGGTGCGGGCGACTTTTCCCCGCTATAGATACGATCAGCTGATGAGGCTTGGTTGGAAGGTTTTCCTTCCTTTTTCTTTGTTATGGGTGGTTGTTACTGCAGGAGTTTTGGTTGGTTTTGATATAGTACCAGAGCCTATTTTGCACTAAAATTGGGGAAAATATAGGGATGAGTATTCTACAAAATAGTGGTAAGGCGTTGCTGTTGTCCGAATTAATCGGGGGGATGTACCTTACCCTTAAATATTTTTTTAAGCCCAAAGTCACGATTAATTATCCCTATGAAAAGGGGCGCTTGAGCCCGCGGTTCAGGGGCGAACATGCATTGCGCCGATATCCTAACGGTGAAGAAAGGTGCATCGCATGCAAACTATGTGAAGCTATTTGTCCCGCACAAGCTATTACCATAGAGGCAGAACCCAGAAAAGATGGGAGTCGAAGAACCACTCGTTATGACATAGATATGACAAAATGCATATATTGCGGCTTCTGCCAAGAGGCTTGCCCGGTCGATGCGATTGTAGAGGGACCTAATTATGAATTTGCTGCAGAAACTAGAGAGGAGCTTTTTTATAATAAAGAGAGATTATTAGCGAACGGGGATCGTTGGGAAGCAGAGATTGCTCACAATCTTTTCCTGGATGCTCCTTATCGATAAAAGGAATATTGTTCGAATTTTATATTTTGTTAAGAGGATGCTGGAGCATGTGGCAAGCTCATAGAAGAAAGAGATTATACTGATGGTGCAAGCACTCGCCTTTTACGCTTTTGCGTTTGTGACCATTGCGGCCGGAACGATGGTTGTATCGTCGCGAAATCCTGTTCATTCCGTATTGTTTCTTATACTGGCGTTTTTCAATGCTGCTGGTTTATTTGTGTTAATTGGCGCTGAATTTATAGCTATGATTTTAGTCGTAGTATACGTGGGTGCAGTAGCTGTTTTGTTTCTTTTTGTGGTTATGATGTTAGATATAAATTTTGTTGAATTGAGGCAAGGATTTATGCAGTACCTGCCCGTTGGAGCCTTACTGGGGATTGTTCTTCTTTTGGAGTTATTTTTCGTGGTTGGGGTCTGGGTAGTATCTGAGCAGGCTCAATTTTCGATAGCAGTGCCAACTCCTGCCCCGGAGACTGTTACGAATACGCATGCGATTGGGGGTGTTTTATATACCCGATACGTTTATCTTTTTCAGGCTGCTGGGCTTATATTGTTGATAGCCATGATTGGTGCAATCGTCTTGACTTTAAGAAATCGTCCAGGGGTGAAAAGGCAGAACATCTCGGATCAATTGAGTAGGCGGCCGGAAGAAGTAGTAGAAATTATTGAGGTTGGCCGGGGGGAGGGCGTATAGAAATGTTTGAAATTGGCCTAGCTCATTATTTAATTGTGTCTGCTATTCTATTTACGTTGGGAGTATTTGGGATTTTTCTGAATAGGAAAAACGTTATCATTATTCTAATGTCTATAGAACTGATGTTGTTGTCCGTTAACATTAATCTAGTTGCTTTTTCTGCATATTCAGGCGATCTCGTCGGCCAGGTGTTTGCGCTGTTTGTTCTGACAGTGGCTGCGGCTGAGGCGGCAATTGGATTAGCTATCCTAGTAGTGTTCTTTCGCAATCGAGGTTCAATCGCCGTTGAAGACGTTAATTTAATGAAAGGGTGAGTTGAATATGTATGCCGCGATAGTTTTTTTGCCTCTTTTAGGCGCGGTTGTTACAGGATTATTTGGCCGGGTTATTGGTGACAAACTTTCTCATTATATAACATGTGGTCTCATGACAGTATCAATGTTGCTCGGATTTCTGTGTTTTTATGAAGTAGCATTTCAACAGCAGCCTTTGACAATTGAACTATTCACTTGGATACAATCAGGCTCTTTGCAAGCCTCTTGGTCATTAAAAATTGATACACTCACCGCGGTGATGATAGTCGTGGTGACGGTCGTTTCTACAATGGTTCATATCTATTCTATTGGGTATATGCACCATGATCCACACAACCCTAGATTTTTCTCATACTTATCTTTATTTACATTTGCAATGTTAATGCTGGTTACAGCAGATAATCTTGTGCAAATGTTTTTTGGATGGGAAGGGGTGGGGCTTGCTTCTTATCTACTTATCGGATTTTGGTATCATAAACCTGAAGCCAATGCCGCGGCTATTAAGGCGTTTTTAGTCAATAGAGTAGGAGATTTTGGCTTCGCGTTAGGGATATTCGGGACATATCTTTTATTTGACACGATCGTTCTCGATGAAATATTTCAAGCTGTTCCAGAGCACACTGGTACGGAAATAGAATTTCTTTGGTTTAGTGCAGATGCTATCACCGTTCTGACTGTTTTATTATTTATCGGCGCAATGGGAAAATCAGCTCAACTGGGCCTCCATACATGGCTGCCAGACGCTATGGAAGGCCCAACTCCGGTGTCTGCATTGATACACGCTGCTACTATGGTAACTGCCGGGGTTTTTATGGTAGCACGTCTATCTCCGATGATGGAATACGCCCCGGATACACTCACTTTGATTACATTCGTTGGTGCTTCGACTGCATTTTTTGCCGCGACCATTGGTTTATGTCAAAACGATATTAAACGGGTTATAGCGTATTCTACTTGCTCGCAACTTGGATATATGTTTTTTGCGTGCGGCGTTTCCGCCTATTCGGCAGGCATTTTTCATCTTTTGACCCATGCATTTTTCAAAGCACTTCTGTTCCTTGGTGCGGGATCTGTTATTCATGCTATGTCTGATGAACAAGATATGAGACAAATGGGAGGGCTGAGAAAGAGAATTCCGTTGACATATTGGTTGATGATTATTGGAACGCTCGCGCTGACTGGTTTTCCATTTATGGCGGGTTTTTATTCAAAAGACTTAATT
>CAYFGZ010000217.1:0-3320 GCA_964342575.1 uncultured Nisaea sp.
TGATTCAATTTTGTCCAGGTGCTTAACGACCAGCTCATGGACCTCAATGTCTACTGGGAAATTTTTTCTCATGCAGCCTCCTTAAAATATTTATCTGCTTTTTCAATTAATGAACCTATTTGGAATAACCCCTTAGTCCTATTTTCTAAGACAGTTTTATAAGCGAAATGTTCGAGCTCATTTGCATGGGATAGATATTCCTTTTGTAGGTAAAGATCATTGTCTCTTGAGCGAATATTATCTACAACGACTAGAGCGTCAATAACAAATTCGTAATCAAGAGGATTTCCACCGCATCTATGTTCTAATTTATCCAGACCAACCCAATCAATTTCAGAATTCCAAGGTCCACGTTTAAAAACTTTCCAGTGGCCCACTTCATCCTTTACATAGAATTGACGAGTTTTCATCCAGACATAAACGAATTCCAAGTCTGACCTTTTTACATCTTCGATAAATTCTTTAATAGAACAAGTTAGTGGATTCTCTTTATGTGTTGCATCAGCTTTAGACTCTTTTACAGTTTCATGGAGTGATGATGCATAACCCATCCTAGCAACTCTAGAGGCTGCTTGACCATTATTGTAATTCTTTAAAAGTTGATAACCAACTCCAGTTAAATAACCATCATAATGAACATATGATGAAGTGATTGAACCATCTTTATTTATTATTGCTATTCTTGATCTTGTACTCATGTTCTCTCCTTGGTTGTGGCCCCCGAAGGGGGCGGGTTGGTTATACTTTTAAGTTTTGAATAGCTATTCGCCTTAAGTTCTTCTTGAAAAATTCTTTCAGTTCCCAATCCGAAACCGAGTTTTCAAGCATTGCAATTACTCTGTCTCTAAGATTTAGTAATGTTAGATGCGTATCCAAATCCTTGTCACTTCTAGGGGTGTTAAGTTCCTCAGTCAAAACTCCAAAAAGAATTTCCAGTTCTGGCACACTTTTTTTCTCCTCATCTTCGATCTGATTAACGAAGGTTTCTAATTTTTCCAATTTCATGTTGTCTCTCCGATTGGGTTAAAGGTATTGCTGATGAGAATATATGTTAACTTTTGTTCACAATTGTGTCAAGCTTTTTTTAAACTTTTTTTCAATTATTTTTGTTCTAGTATAATATCAGTAGTTTAGGCGGGAGATTTTATTGCTTTTTTTAGACTGTTTTTTACTTTTTTAATTATTTCCCGAGTCTCAGTAATCACCTCGAGTTTATCTTCTTCAATTCCTTGAGTTACTTCCGGCTTAATATTGGGCTTATTTTTTATTATATTTTCATTACGAGTTAAGTCCCTCATTTTCCCTCCTGATTAACTTCTCAAGTTTATCTATATAATACTCGGCCTTTTCAAGCTCCTTGAGTATAGAGTTATAATCGCTTATTTGCTTATCATGCCTGAGCATATCCGCCTTACCAGTCACCAGCCAATTTAAGTTAACCCCACACTTTGGAACAGCCTTAAAGAAACTGGCTGGCACTCCCCTCTTATCATTACTCAGCATGTTCTGAATGTCGCTTGGCTTCATATCAATTGCCCTCGCAAATTCAGAAAGATTTCCTGACCAAGTACTATCAATAAGAGTGCGTATTCTTTTTTTTATTTGATCATCATGATCCATAAAATTGATTAATTAATTATTTTGATATATAATAGTTGCATATCGATTGCATAGATAATTTTGCAAGTTGGTTTAGCTAACGAAGTTACACCGTCCTTAATTATATGTCAATAAAAAAATTAAAGGGGATAAAAAAATGAATGAGCGTCAAAAAATGAGAATGTTCGGCGTGACTCTTAAACAAGTATCCCAGGACACGGGCCTGCCTGTCAGCGATGTTTGCAGGCTATTGAATGATGACCTGATTGCTAATGTTAAGAGCAGCGCAAACAAACTCATTGTTGAAAAAGCGAAGGTACTGGAGAGAGAAATAAGCCATGAACAAAGAGGATAAAGAAACCCTTGAAAGACATTCTGAGGAGATAAGATATCTTCGAGATGATTTCAAAAAGTTCTTTGAAGTAGCAAAAACATTGCTCCCGGAAATTGCCGAAACCAGAACCCTGAAAAGACTGGTGGATGAAAAGGAAGCAATAAGAAAAAGGAACGCTGATCTATTTTAAACAATTTTTAGACATGGAGGTCTGAATGAGAAAAAGAAAAACTTGTATTGAATGTAAAAAAGAGTTGCCAGGAATTCGATCCAGATTTTGCTCAGACAAGTGTTACTTATTCCGCAAGAGCAAAGCAGCAAAAAGAATTGCTCACCTTAGAAGAAGAAACTTTCCACCAATCCCCTGCAACATATGCGGGAAAAAATTTAAGCCGATAAGAGAGGACCATAAGAATTGCTCCAAAGCCTGTTCAAGGATGGACCAAAGAAATAAAAGACAAAAGAGTTTGTATCCCTACCAAAGTAAAGAAGCAAATCGGGTCAGGTTTGAAGTGGTCAAGCCATTTTCACATATCCCGAAGCCGCTCCCCTTAAAGATTGCAAAAAAAAGAATCAGCAAGCATAGCAATCCCCTGTTCTGTAATTCAAGCTCCGAGGAACGCGACCGACTGAAAAATGCAGTCCAGGAATTTGTCGAGCGGGGCGGAGTGATTACAAAATATCCTGATGAAATACCACAGAAGGAGGAGAGCGTGAAAATTATAGAGCGATTCACAATGGGTGATAGTGATAGTTTTTCAATTTCAGAAGAGATTAACGAGCTGATAAATGAACATGATTATCCCAATAACCCCGGTCAGTAAACCAAGGCAGACCAGGGCGGATGTCTGGAAGAAACGTCCAGTGGTTTTGAAATACAGAAAGTTTGCTGACGAGCTCAGAGCATTTTGTAAGGAAAATAATTTTGTACCAACCGAAGAGCTGGAGATGGAATTTCATTTGGCCATGCCAAAGTCCTGGTCCAAAAAAAAGAAAGCGGAGATGGAAGGGAAGCCACACCGCCAACGGCCCGACAGTGACAATCTCGCAAAGGCAGTGCTGGATGCACTCATGCCGGAAGATTGTACTGTCTGGTCACTCAACGTAATCAAGAGATGGAGCCGGGAGGGATACATTGACCTGAAAAACAAATGGGAAAAAAACTAGAGAAAATTCCATTCAAGGGAATGAACGACATTATGTTTGAACAGTGGGAAAAGGACATGGAAAGAAGAGCGAAGATTTATGCCAGGAAATTAATGTTCAAAGCTCCAAGGACCTCCAAAGCAGAAAAGGAGGAGCTGCGGGAAATATACAAAAGCACGATGAAGGACGGGTCCATCTTGTATGAATGTAAAACTGAAAAACAGGCGGAGAAGTACAGGAA
>CAYFGZ010000218.1:0-3312 GCA_964342575.1 uncultured Nisaea sp.
CGCATCAGATCCGCCCTTCTCGATCGATCAGTTCGCCGGTGCGTGGCGCTCTGCAGGCCGTGCCGACGGCGCGCCCCGCCTCGTAGTAGATATTGGCGTCCCGCCGCAGGTGGCTGGAGTAGATCGGCTGCCGAGTGGCGTGTCCTATGCGGGAATCGACGATCTGGTGCAGCACCAACGCACCGGCGATCACACGGCAGGACTCGGTGAGCTCGAGGAGGAGATCGAGGTCGCCAAACGGCGGTTCCGCAGGGTACTCAGCGGCCAGATGTTTTCCTCTTTGCTACATCTGCTCCAGGAGCACCGGCTGGACTACCTGAGCTCCCGTATCCGAACGATCGTCGACCAGCAGCTTGGGGACCTCACCGAAAGGGATCGCGATCGCATCGAGTCGGTGGCCGGCTACGTCATTAGGGAGTACGCACATCATGTCTTCTCGTCGATCCTCACCCACCCAGCCGACACCGACCTGTCACCACCGGCCGACGACGAGGCGCCCGGTTCGCATTGGCACCCGGGGCAGCAGGCTCGCCCGCTGGCAGGCGTCTTACGTGAGGGACAGCATGGCAACCACCGGTGAGCTGATTGCCGTGCGCACGTCAGGCGACCGCAAGCAGCATGCGCCGTTGGAGACGCCGACGAAGTTGGCATCTTCATCAATGAGGAAGTTGGCATCTCCATCAATGAGATAGAACAGAGTCTTCTTGCCGGTGAGATCGATGCGGCAGTCCACTCGTTCAAGGACGTGCCGACCGCTACCAGTCCCGAGCTGGTGGTGGCCGCGGTCCCACGGAGCGGTCCGGCCGGAGATGTTCTTCTGGTGCATCCAGAGTGGCACGCCCCCGGCTCTCCGCTCGGCCTGCGAGCTGGCTGCACCGTTGGCACCAGCTCCCCGAGACGACGGGCGCTGGTGCATCGCTACGCGCCGTAAGCGCAGGTGGTGTCGATACGGGGAAACGTCCCCACGCGGGTTGGTCGCTGTGCGTCGGGCGAGCTTGGGGCGCTGGGCGTCGATGGCGACCTCGTCACCTTATGAAAGACAGTCGGCGGCGGGATGCCCCTAGGCGCGATTGTCGGTCCGGCAGAGCTCATGGACTCGCTCGCGCCGGAAGGCAGGGTCTACCAAGCGGGCACCCTCAGCGGCAACGCGTTATCGATGGCAGCCGGCCTCGCCTCGCTCCGAGAGCTCAGGGACCAGGATCCCTACACGAAGCTGGATGCGTTGGGGCAACATTTTGTCTCCGCCCTCGTCGACTCGGGCATCCCCCATGCCCGAGCCCAGCGGGCTGGCGCCATCGTGTGGCTCCATTTGGCAACCGGCGAGCTGCCTCGTAGCCCCGATTCGATATCTTTGGAGGCGATGGAGCGCTACGTCACCCACTACTGGGCGCTCTTGCGGCGGGGACATCATCTGCCGCCCTCTTCCTACGAGGTGATGTTCTTCAGCACTCAGCACACCACGCCACAGATCGAGAAGCTGGCCGGAGATCTGACCGCTCTGCTAGGCGGGACACCCGAATGAGTCGCCCCACCGGAGCACGGCCGCACGCCGCCTGGTTGCGGAGCCACGGGCATCACCTGATTTTCGGACTGTCGCTCCTCTCTTTGATCACGCTGGCGGCCTGGTGGTCGATCTTCGTTCGTGGTGCTGTCGATTCCGAGTACCGCTCCACTCTCGAAGAGCTGCAACTGAGGGTGGCCCTCCATGCGGAACAGCTTCGTAGCGGCGCCACCCGCCCGGCGCTCGGCGCCCTTGCCAACGACCCCGACGTCGAGATCGTGTCTGTGCCTGGTGACGCGCGCTGGGTGGTGTCGCTGTCGCCTGCTTGGCCAGGGCGCTGGGTTAGCCCGCGCGCCGGCCTGCTCGATGAATACGAGGCCCAAGTTAGAAGCCGCACGCTGATGGCGAATGGCGAGAGCCTGTTGCTGTTCCTGTTGATATTGATCAGCTGTGGCATGCTGTACCGCCTCGTGTGGGCGGAACGCCGCGCTACCATCGAGTTGGAAGAGTTCTGGGGACGAGTGACCCACGAGATCAAGACGCCGATTACCGGAGTAAAGGCCGTTCTCCAGACACTGCAGCAACGCAGCCTCTCAGAGGACGTTGCTCAGAAGTACCTCGAGCTGGCGCTGGCGCAGGTGGCCAGGCAGGAGCACATGACCGAAAACCTGCTCATCGGCAGGCGACTTTCTTCGCCAGGCCGGCGCGTCGCACCAACCCGCATCGACCTCGACGGGTTCGTCACTCGCTTTCTAGCAGAACAGGCGACGCTGTTCATCGGCAAAGACGTGTCCTGGGCGCCCGACGAAGAAGGGTTGCACGCACACGCCGACCCGGACGCCCTGCGCATAATCCTCGCCAATCTGGCAGACAACGCCGTCAAGTACGGTGGCGACCGTGTGGAGTTTCGTGCCACGCGAGGTAGCGACCAACGCCGGACTACCATCGAAGTTAGTGACAACGGATCTGGCTTCGCCGTCGACGACGCGGGGAGCATGTTCGAGGCGTACCATCGACTCCCGAGGGAGCTGCCACACGGGTCTCACGGCACTGGCATGGGGCTGCATATCTCACGCCGTTTGGCGCGCATGATGGGAGGCGATGTTACGGCACGAAGCGACGGTCCGGACCGGGGCGCCACCTTCACGGTGATGCTACGCGACACGAAGGGAGGCGCGTAGTGGATCGGCTGGCGGTAGTGGAGGACGAAGAGCTCATTCGTACGATGCTGCGCGTCAACCTGGAAGCCGAGGGCTACGAGGTCGACACCTACGCCGATGCGGAGACGTTCCTCGCCTCCCCAGGGCGGCTGCACTACGATGCATTGCTGCTCGATATCATGCTCCCCGGGGTGGACGGGGAGGAGCTACTAGGCCATCTGCGAGACCAGGGAAACTCAGTGCCGGTCTTGATGGTCACGGCGAAAGCGGACATCGACAGCAGGGTCAGGAATCTCGAGCACGGTGCCGACGACTACCTGGCCAAGCCGTTCGACCTTGCCGAGTTACTCGCCCGTCTGCGAGCGCTGGTTCGACGCAGCAGATCCGAGCGCAGCGTGCCGGCGCGTCGCGTGGTGCGTATCGGGGCGCACGAGGTAAATCTGGAAGCCAGACTGGGGCGAGTTCATGGCGAAGAGGTGCGTCTCTCAGACCGCGAGGTGGACCTTGTCGCTTTCTTCTGGCGCAACGCGGGGCGCACGCTAACCCGTGACGAGATCCTCGACGAGGTGTGGGGAATGGATGCCGATCCCACGCCGAGAACGGTCGACAACTACATCGTTCGGGTGCCGCAGCAGCGATCCGCTGCCAAAA
>CAYFGZ010000219.1:0-3294 GCA_964342575.1 uncultured Nisaea sp.
GAGGCATTACAACGTCCGCCAGTGCGAAAAAATAACCCGTTAAACTTCCAAGGTTACACCCAAGAATGGCAATCCAGCCGCTTCCGTTTGTATGAGGTTCATACGAGCGCCGATTTAGGTCCAGTAACATTTGAAATTTATGGGCTGCTTGTAGCTCTAATTGAAACTACTGTTAGTGTTAAGGGCCCTATTGGTTCTTCTACGCTAAAATTAGCGCCGGGATCTTTTGTCTGGATAGAGCCTCCCTGTACCCTGCATCTAGGTACCCCGTTTCGTGGACTTTTCGCCGAATGGATATAAACTGTGAAAATCCGGATGGGCTAAATCATTCTCATCCCGCACATTGGCCAAAATAGACACTTTGGTCTTTGCGCAGAATTGATTGTGCCTGATCGCCAACGTGCACCCACAAATAGAGATTTTGCCGGGGAGAACAAAGAATGGATGAAGTAAAATCGATGAAAAATAAAAGGACCGGAGCGACAAACCCGTTGGTACTTGATGCAGCTGTCATAGGTGCGGGGGTGGCTGGTCTTTATCAACTCCATCAGCTGCGCGAGCAAGGTTTGAATGTTAGAGCTTTTGACGCCGCAAGCGGCGTCGGTGGCACCTGGTATTGGAATCGTTACCCGGGAGCAAAATTCGACTCCGGGAGCTACGTGTATCAGTATTTATTCAGTGAAGAACTATACAAAGGTTGGAGTTGGACCGAAAAATTTCCCGAGCAACCTGAAATCGAACGCTGGATGAACTACGTTGCGGATACACTTGATCTGCGGGGAGAAATACAACTTAACACAACAATTGAAGCCGCACATTATGATGAAGATCGGGGTCGCTGGACCCTAACCACCGACTCCGACGAGGTTATCGACGCACAATTCGTTATTGCGTGCTCTGGCATGCTCTCAGCGCCGATGTCAGATCTCTTCCAAGGTCAGGATAGTTTCAAAGGGCAAATTTTTCACACGGCGCGCTGGCCAAAACACCACGTAGAATTGAAGGGAAAGCGAGTCGCCGTAATAGGCAACGGTGCAACTGGAATACAGGTCATCCAAACGATCGCTCCAGAGGTAAGTGAGTTAAAGGTATTTATCCGCACTCCTCAATACGTAAATGCGATGAACAATCCGAAATATGGTCCCGCCGAAGTAGCGGAATACAAGTCAAAGTTCAAGTACTTCCAAGAACGCCTACCAAACACTTTCGGGGGATTTGAATTTAGTTTTGATAATGGGACGTGGGCTGAGAAGACTCCAGAGCAAAGACAAGAGGTGCTCGAGCGCATTTGGAAGAACGGTTCACTAGAACTATGGACTGCTTCGTTCTCAGAGCTATTCTTTGAGGAGGAAGTGAATGAACAGATTTCGGAGTTCGTTCGCAACAAGATGCGGGAACGTCTCAAAGATCCAGAACTCTGCGATTTGCTAATACCAACCGACTATGGGTTCGGCACACATCGTGTTCCGCTAGAGAGCGGATATCTCGAGGCGTACCACCTACCTCACGTTAGTATCGTTAGCGTAAAAGACAATCCTATTTCAAAAATCACGCAAGGTGGAATTGAACTGGCTGACGGTACAGAACACCAATTCGACGTAATTATAATGGCGACAGGGTTTGATGCCGGAACTGGGGCGCTCACTAGAATCGATATCCGTGGTCGAGATGGCCGTTCGCTCAAAGAGCAGTGGCGGGAAGATATCACGACGACGATGGGTCTACAGATTTCCGGTTATCCGAATCTCTTTACAACAGGGGCGCCGCTTGCACCCTCAGCCGCGTTATGCAACATGACCACATGTCTGTCACAGCAAACAGAATGGATTAGCGGGTGTATCCAGCATTTGCGCGACAATGACTTGCATGTTATCGAACCAACCTTAGAAACCGAACAGCAGTGGGTTAAACATCATGACGAGTTAGCAAACGAGACACTGGTGACAAAAACGAATTCCTGGTACATGGGCTCTAATATTGAAGGGAAGCCGAGGCGATTGCTGTCATATGTTGGTGGAGTTGATGTGTATAAGGATAAATGTATTGAGGTTGCGAGCCAAGACTATAAAGGTTTCGAGATGCGATGAAGGGTTAAGACATCGCTACAAAGAATGCGGGATAAGTGTAGCGTCGCGGTCCCCCAACAATCGAAACGTAATATTGATTGAAAGGCTTAATACATTAGGTGCTCTCGACATAATAATACGCTATTTTTTTATTGGGAAAGTAAATCTCGATCGCGTTAAGATGCTAATTCAGCAGATATAAACCAGAAGGACCCGATCCGAACCTAATGACGCTACAACGCCCCAATTTTAGTATAAACTGACAGAAACAGTCGCCCACTACAACGTAATAGAAGTGCACTCCGGAGAGTGATTATGATTCAGATCGGACTTTGCCAAATCGCACAAAGCTTCGGCTACGAAGAAATAAATGATGGTCAAGTTTACGAAGAGGAAGTTAGTAGTGCATTATTGGCGGAAGAGCTGGGTTACGATCTAGTGTCGATGGTTGAGCATCATTTTGAAGACTACGCGCTGTGCCCCGATAATTTCGTTTACCTCGCTCATCTTGCGGCGCAGACCACGCGCATAAAACTCATGACTGGCGCCGTAATTGTGCCTTGGCATACTCAACCTTTAAGGATCGCCGAAAGAGCTGCGTTGCTCGATCAATTATGCAATGGTCGTCTGATTCTCGGGTTGGGACGAGGCTTGTCAAGACGGGAGTATGCGCAAATGGGCATCTCGATGGATGAATCTCGGGAACGGTTCGATGAGGCGGTGCCAATAGTCATGGAAGCTCTTGAGACAGGCGTCATGGAGGCTCATGACGGCCGATTTTTCAAACAGCCAAAAGCGCAAATACGTCCTAAGCCGATACGCACCTTCAAGGGGCGAGCCGCTCAAGTCGCCATGTCTGGAGACTCCGTCATTGAGGCGGCGAAAAATGGGTTAAAGATGATGCAGTTCATGTATAAGCCAACCGAGGTGCATAAACAGGAAGTAGATACTTATGCAGAGCATTACCGGAACCACCACGAAGCTGCGCCCCCTATCCCTTTCTTTGTTGATTTCTGTGTATGCGATACGAATGCTGACCGGGCAGCCGAGAATGCAGACCGCCACGTGCGTCGTTATCTTCTAAGTCTAATGCACCATTACGAAATGATGGGCGACCACTTCGCCGATGTCCAAGGCTACGAAGAGTATGGCGAGGGCGCGAAAGCCATGCAGACAGCGGGCCTTGAAGCAGTAGCCGATGACTACCTTGCAAGCCAGACTTGGGGTA
>CAYFGZ010000220.1:0-3286 GCA_964342575.1 uncultured Nisaea sp.
AAGAAAGACGATTCGCTAGGTTGGAAAATGCATCCACCCGGTTATAACATATTTCTAAACTGGATTTATAATACCTGGTCTTTTCAACAAAATATATCCGTCGATACTTTCTTCGGTGGAGTTATTGCTTGGCGACAACTTCGGTCGTCAACGCGTGACTATATGCGCTGCGGGCAGTCTGCGTCAAAGCAATTTCGGCCTCGATATTTGCAATCTTTTGTTCGGCAAACCGAAAAGATATAAACTCCGACGACGCTTCCTCGGAAAACGCGGCAAGTGAGTACGTTTTCGAGTCGATTACCACATGCCCTTCTTCCTCTGTGTCGGGGACGGGTTCCGGGAGTTTGTCTTTCAAAGCCTGGGCGTATGCCGCGCGCGCCGTCGCCGCAATCGAGAGTTCGGCCTTTAGCCGATTAATTCGGTCATCCGCAACATTGACGGAGGTTAATTGGGTACGTGCCTCTTCGGACAAGTCATCCACATCGTAGTCCTTACCATCTATAGTGATATTCGGCATCGCTGTTCCTTAATCTTGTTTTAGATGTAAATCTAGGTGGAGTTGCTATGAAAAGCCCCCGCCTGTTTTGGCGAGGGCTCTCCAATTCTGCACCTGGGATCTATGAAATCACCAGGATTGTGTAGTTACTCAGGTTAAGCGATATCACCCGCAACAATTGCACCACCTGTAACTTCGGTGACGATACCAAGCAGACCAAGGTCAGCCGCCTGAATATCAAGCCCCGCACCCGTGTTTGACTGCTCGTCGAAGATGTAGATGTATGCGGTACCGCTATTGTTATTGATAACAAATATACCAGCGTCGTTATTAGCCGTCGTGCTGTATGCCTCGGAGAGGTATGCAGCAACGTCGGTTAGGTCGGTATACGACGCAATCGTTTGGGCACCACCGTTCTTGGCAGCAACACCACCGTTACTTATAACGGTGATTCTATCGTCGATAAGTGCACCGGCTGTAACAGCACCAGAAGTGGCTGCCGTTCCCGATGTAGCTGCGATAGCTCCACCGCCGGCGATTACTGCAGCGTCAAAGCTCAGCTTATCGCTTCCGCTTCTAAAGTCAGTAATGTTATCCGCGTTAGCTGTGGAGGCAAGTGCACCATGGATAGTAAACGACACAGTATCAACTGCCGCTGTGGTTTCCGTCAGACTAATGATGTCTGCCCCCGCACCGCCGTCGATGATATCCGCACCGCCGCCTGCCGAAATCGTATCCGTTCCGGCAAAGCCACTAATGTTATCCACACCAGAGCCACCTGTTACCGCGTCCGCGCCTGCACCAGCAACGACCGTATTGGTATTACCAGTACCAGCATCACCCAGGGCGATCGTCATGTTACCTGCTGAGCTTTCCAGGTCAATCGTCATGTTACCTGTCGTAGCTGTTGCATCCACAACGGTGTTTGCATCCTGCGCAAGACTAGATGTACCAGCACCAATCGAGATTGTACCCGCACCCGATAGAGTGATCGTATCAATCTGTTCGGTACCCGTAGTGATTGTTGCCGTAAGGTTGGTAATCGTTAATGTCTTGCCTGAAGCAGCAGAACCGATAATCGTCGCCTTGGTGTCTTCTGCACCAACCCGCGAAATCAGGTCTACAGTGGTAATCGTTAAATCACCACTATTTGCAGCAAGGTTTAGATTAACAATGTTGTCATCCTCACTACCATCCATCGTAACACCACCAATAATCATCGCACCGGTACTGTTATTAGTAGCGACGATATCAGCAGTCGCAGCTTTGGTAGCAACACCAGCAACGGTGATAACACCCATCTGCGTCGTTTTCGTACCGGTACTCTCGATATTAACATCGACATCAAGATCCCCAGTAGCACCCGCAATGCCAACGGTACCAGTTGTGACATTACCGGCAGCACCAGTTACGTTAACGGCCGTTGCTGTTTCATCAAGAGTGACATTACCTACCGTAGTATTCTTAAGTGAAGCATCAACCGTGAACGACGCGGCACCAGTTGCCGAAACCGTCGTTGTGGTTAACGCTTGCGCATCACCCTTAATGGTAACTGCACTAGCACTGTTGACTGCAACGGCATCCAACAAGTTAGCCGCATCACCGCCGGAGAGAATAGTTAGCGCTCCGGTGTTTCCGGTAATCGTCAAATCGCCTGTGTCAATGGCAGGGTTGGTCGCCGCCGCCGTCGCACCGTAAGTAACGGTTTGATCGGTTGCCGAACCAGACTTGTAGCCAATAGTGATGTTGTTAGTTCCAGAAACAGCCGTACCCTTACCAAGATTAACGGTGCTCATGGCTGCTTCAACGTTTGACAATACCACCGCAGCGGCTTGGTCCGTCAACGTAAAGGTAGTAACGCCTGTCGCACTGTTAAGGTTAAGCGTAGCCGCTGCAGAAAAGTCAACCTCCATAGTTTCAATGGAACTAGCCGTTGGCAAATATTGAACAGCTGACGCCAAGTCAACGATTAGCTTGTCGCTTCCGCTACCACCGGTGAATGAATCGCCCAAACTAAGAGCAGTTCCCATTCTGATCGTATTGTCACCGGTAGCAGAAGCCGCATCAATAACGGTCGTAGACTTCGAAGACGTAATGGTTAAGTCGTTTGTACCACTACCCGTTATAGTGATGCTTCCAGCACCAGTACCCGCAGTCAACGCCGCAAAGTTCGTACCAGTCGTAGCGATCTCTACAGCCTCGATTGCATTTGTCGTGGAAACGTTAAGAGCCACGTTGTTGTTGGTTACCGTTCCAGCACCCGAAAGGGATAGCTTAGCCGTATCCGACGACCCTGTCACATTAACATAGCCAACCGTCAAATCACCTTGCCCTGCCAGGCCATAGGTCGAGCCAATGTTAGCATTTGTCATCTGGACAGTCTGGCCATTAACAGTTTGAAGGAAGTTAATAGCTGGATCATCACTAAACAAAAGGCCGTCAAGATTACTATTGAGTGTTGCCGTAACGTTAATTGTTTCAAATCCACCAACGGTCACAGCACCAGACGCTTGAGCACCTGTGGATTGCAGCGTTAGAACGTCGGTACCAGCGCCACCAGATAACACGTCACCGGAAGCATAAGTATTATTGGCTGCTGTAGTCGAACCAAACACCCCTGAAACAGCGTCATTGTTGGCAGACAGCGTTGGGTTATCGACGCTGTTAGTCAATGTGAACGATGTACCGTTAACGGTAGTACCAACTGTGACACCACCTGAACGACCTTCATTCTGACCAAAAGCTATGAAGTGATCCAACGCGGACTTGAAAGAGCCCGCAGTAACCGCA
>CAYFGZ010000221.1:0-3269 GCA_964342575.1 uncultured Nisaea sp.
TGGCTCGACTGGTCAGACCGATGTGGGGGTTCTGGTTTTTGCTACGGACGATAATAGTCTGGAGCTGGGGCTTACCCCGACAAACGTAAAAGCGGTCGGTCGCGTTTCGCGATGGTATAGCGGTACCACTTGTGATGTACAGCTTTTCACCCCTGCCGAATATCTGGCCTTGAACTAGTAATTAAGAGGAGATTATACGATGCCCGGACAAATTGTAGTCGCCGCGAATACCCTGACCGCTGGAATCCGTGCTGATTTCGCAGCAGCGTACTCTTCGGCTTATGAGGCTAGCAAGGCTCGTCTTGCTAATTGTATGGACCTAGGGGTCCCCAGTAGCCGCTTGACGGAGATTTATGCGTACTTTGAGACCGCACCCTATCCCCGCATCTGGAAACGCGGTGACGCGATCCCACAGGACGCATTCAACAGTGTGCAGTTCGATGTCACCAACCGAGATTGGGCAATTCAGGTCGAATGGAACGAAAATGACCGGGAAGATGATCAGACCCGATCTCTCATGCAGAGAGCCCGTGAAGCTGGAACCAACTTTGCCACATTAAGTGAGCGGGTGTTCTTCCAGATTCTCACGGGAGCGGCCAACAATGACCTTCTTCCGGCCATTCCTAACGCCCCAGATGGCGCGGCTATGTACGCGGCCACTGACGGCTCAGGTGCGGCTAGATTTGGAGCCACCGGTGGGAATCTGATCACGGGGTCGGGTGTTGCCTCCTCAGCGGCGATCCGAACCGACTTTTACAACGCTATCGAGCAGTTGAGATTGTTCCAAGACACACAGGGACAGCCTCTTCATTCCGAAGACTACGTAGACAAGGGAATCACCGTTGTCTATCCCGTATCTTCTGAAATGACTTTCCGTGAGAGCTTCCAACAGGGCAGAACTCTGGCCGCTGATACTACAGCTCAGAGTAACGCCGCTGTCTCCAACATCATCATGGAGTCGGGTCTGAATATCACCCTGTGGGGATCGCCTCGAATCACGGACAATGACTGGTTCATCTTTGCGAATGGTGCGCCGCTGAAACCTGTGTTCCAGCAGGTCAGACGACCGCTTCGTGAGTCCTACGCCAATATGGATAACTCCGATCTGGCCCGGACCACCAAGATCGAAAGTGTGAGCTGGGATAGCCGTGACGGTTTCGGCGTGTTCCTGCCTTATTCAACGGTCAAAGTGAATAACTAAATCCTTGACCTTCAAGGGTTTACGCTCTGTTGTTAGTGTTAACAGTAGAGTAAGGAAACATACTGTTGGGGTCGAGCATTGGGCTCGGCCCCAGCACCCGTTAGTCGGTGAATTTTAAGGAAAAGAGAAATGGCCAAGCGAGGACGACCAAAGAAAGTTCAGGAAGCGGAAGTGGCAACCAATGTGACCGTAATGGAAGAGTCCAAAGGTGAAAATGAGTTTGTTGAGGTAGTTGAAGAGAAGGCTCCCGCCTCTGTAGTCAAAGCTCCAATCGGTGACATTAAAGCAAAGATTTCAAAAGTTAAGGTAGCTCCAAAATACGACGTATGGATGGGAGCAACCAAAGAATGCCCCTTCTGGACAGTCCACGCCGGGGGAAGAGACTTCTCACAAGAGAACGAGATCGTTTCTTATGATGCCGATACCCGGCAGACAAGGCGTGAAAAAGTAAAGGGGAAGGTAGTCGAGCTTTCCAAAGCTGAGATTTCTTTTATAGCCAAGGAAGTTGGGAAGAAGATTCTCCGCAAGTACGGCTCAAAGGCTTCCATTATCAACACCGATGACCCTCGATATACCTTCGGAAATAATGACTCCCCTCTTGGCCAATATGTTTTCATGAAAGTGCTGGAAAAGAATCTGCCTTACAACTGGAGAGACAACGATCCAGAGACAATGGCGTAATTCTTTTCTGTTTTGTTGGGTTTAAGGCCGGGAGGTTTTTCAAGTGGCTAGTCCATCATTAGCAGAAGTTGAAACCCAAATATCAAACGTAGCGAGGATACAAGACAATCTGCGGCAGTATTGTGGAACAACAGCTTCCACAAACTTTATAGACAATCAAGATACGCTTGTTCAATCCTTAGAAACTGATTATGCGGGTGCGGTGACGAGCGCTCTTGATGGGATGAGAGCTGCCCTCAATAGTGCGGTAATTAGTGGGGCTTCGGTTATGAATCCCCTATTTACCACCATGGGGCAGGTGATTGATGCTCCCGAAACGGATACGCAAGCAATCATCACTCGGCTCTATACCTACATGATTGACAACTCTTATGCCGTGACCTCGCGTGGGTTTACGTTTGGAACTCCTGCTGCTGGGGGTTCCAACGTAGGGGACGGTTCAATTACCCGGTTGACCGTGGACGAAAACGGACTTGATATTGAGAACACTACGCCCGAGCTAGAAAAAGCGGAGATTGTAGCGGATCAGTTTTCGGGTTCTCAGGAAGGGGAGCAGGTTTTTCAGTTCATCGGTTCTGACCCTGCCATTGATCAGTTGAAAATTGCGGGGAGTGGTAGAGTTCAGAATATCCGTTGTGTTACTTCCCGGGATTCCGTTATAGGGAACGCATCATTTACCAACTACCAAGGCACAACGGCAGTGCCCACTTCTATCACTGACTGGACTGTTGGAACGATTGCTGACGTTGAGATTGACACCACCAACTATTATGTGCCAGACCCTTCAGACGGAGGGGCACCTGCAGCCCTTAAATTCACCGGGAATACAGATGTGGCGCAGGCTTTTACTGTTCGGAATGTGACCCTTGATCCTTTCATCCCCTACAAAGCTCACATCTGGTACAATCGGGAAGTTGGAACTGGGGATGGCACTCTCACCTTCACCTTCTGCGGAGTTTCTGCGTCGGTTGTTCTGGCGGCTCAGACAGGGTGGAACAAGCTGGAAATTACAGTTGGCCAGAATTGCTGGTTCAAAAATTTCAATACCAGTGCGGCTGATATGCAGGTCAAAGTCGAGTTGAGTGGTAACACCACCGGCTCAGTTTTGGTGGATTCCGTTATTGCTTGCCCCTTCTCTTCATTCGATGGGCTGTACTACATCTGCGAAGGCGGACAAACCCCTTTCCTTGTTGATGATAGCTTCTCATGGACGGATACAGCAACGGAAGCTATTCTTCAGCGATTCTTCTGGATTAACTTCGGACGATATTTACCCCACGCCACGGGCGGTTCCGTGACATGGGCTGATCCAACCTAAACCTAGAGGAGACTTTCTTATGGCCACTGGTGTTATCAATCGGGTAGCAATCCATGAGGGATCTGCTCC
>CAYFGZ010000222.1:0-3195 GCA_964342575.1 uncultured Nisaea sp.
GTCGGAGACTGGCATTTCTGGCCGGTTTGGCTACCACGGGTTATCTGTATTTTCACGCCCTCGCCGTGATAATCATGACCGATTTGACATTCCCTTTTTTCATTTTGTGCGCCTGCTACACCGTGGTCGCTTACAGCGCCCATTCTCGCTGGTACTGGCTTCTGGCAACGCTCGCCGTCATTTTCGTCGCGGCTGAAATTCGACCGAACGGTGGTGCCGCATACGTGGCCTTGGGGGCCATCATTGCGTTGCAGTTGGTAATGAACATCCGACGAAAGGCGGGGTATCGCTACCATGTCCACCTAGCGTTGGTGGTCATGGTCGGTGGCCTCCATCTGGTGGGGAAAGGATACATTACCGAACGGACGTCCGCCCATATGATGCCGTTTTTCATCTGGCACTGGGCATACGATGATACATTGTGGCGCAATGCACCGTCGCCGCCCGACAACTCCGGGGCCTCTTCCGGTCTCTTCGACGGATTGTGGCCAAAACTGGTGTCGTCGACCCCGACCAATGACCATTTTGTCGTCTTGGAAAACGGGAAGCGGACGCGGGAATTTTTCGAGGCTTTTAAGGAGGCGCTCGCGAAAGATCGGAGTTTCGCCCGGAGATTCATCTCGGAAATATCGTCAACCGGTTGGGTAGGGGACGTCAAAGAGAAGTATCGTGATATCCCGGTGACGGATACGAACGCAATCATGCACGTCGTCCTGAATGACCGAAACTACCACAACGGTCCCAACATGATCTTCGGAATGTGGAGATTACTCGGAAAAAAAAGAACCACAGCATTACTGAAGGGAGCCCTGCTGGAAGCCTTTATTACCCGGCCCGACGTATTGTGGGAGCGATTCCGGTACGCGGTCGGAAAGCTTGGGACACGCGTATTCTACTATCGGCGCATGTTCGGTCAGTGGGTGCACGTTCCCACGCCGGATACTTTTCAAAAAGCGGGCCCATATCTTCCCATTTCCACGGAGATACTGGCGGAATGGATATATGGGACAGACAATAGAACAGGCCGGGGAGAACGCCACGGCGTGATATGGCGGCCCCCTAGTTTTGACGAGGCGGTTACCGCCCTGAAGGAAGACGATAATTTCATTGCGTTTGGCAAGTATTTTCTGGGTGTCTCCACCACCTACCTGCACTTGGCGGCAATTTGGCTAACCGTTTTGACCCTGGTGTTCGTGCGGTGGTCGTCGCACAGGATTGGATGGCTGTTCACATTCATGATGGGAGCCGTGTTTCCCACGGTGGGGTTCCTTCTCAGCGAACTCGATTTTAGGAATTTGATGACAGGATTTCCAGCAATGGTGATTGCGCTGGTTTTCGCGATCGAAGGGGCGGTGCGCGTTGCCCGTGCCAAGCTGGGGACACTATGACGAACAATTTCGAATTGACACGCAAAGCAAGGCCCGTAGAGCTTGAACACCGAAAGTGACGACAACGCAATGTTGGTATGGAGAGCGCTCTGGGTGTCCTTGTACTCTCCATATGATCCGTGTTAGGTAGGCGGCACCTATGAACCAGGTAGGGAAAGGCGAATGGCGGCGGTCGACACGGAGTTGGTAACCGAGAAGGGTAATGACCGCCTACCATTGATCCTTTTCGCAATTGCAGTCGCCGTACAACTGGTGGTGAGTTTCGTGCTTCCCATCATGATGGCCGAAGATTCGCCCGGGTATCTACACTTGGCCATTGGGGGTCTGTTCAACCCAGACGTGGCCCCTCAGCGGACGCTCGGTTATCCGGTGCTGCTGTATCTATTTGGCGTCGATTGGACCGATAGCATCGTGCCGGCCGCGATCGGGCAGCAGATAATGGCCTGCTTGATGCCAGTTCTCGTCTATTTGACCTGCCGGGGAGCCAACCGTCCCCTGGCATTCTTGGCCGGCTTGGCCACCATCGCCTATCTCTATTTCCACGCTGTGGCCGTCATCATGATGACGGATTTGGCGTTTCCGTTCTTCGTGGTGTTCGTTTGTTATGCGGTTGTCGCCTACAATGCCAAACCCGATTGGTTCCGCCTGCTGGCGGTGGTCTTCCTGTTATTCTTTGCCACCGAAATCAGGCCCAACGGCGCTGGCGGTTACGTAGCGATGGCCGCCATCGTAGGGTTGGCAGCTCTCTGGGACTTATGGAAGAAAGCTGGTTACCGCCGTTTCGCCCATCTCGCGCTGGTGCTTGTGGTGGGCTTATTCCACGTCGTTGGCAAGTCTCATGTCTCAGAGAGGACCTCCACGCACTTGACGCCATTTTTCATCTGGCACTGGGCCTACGATGATGAATTGTGGCGCAGGGCCGCGATGGACGCCCTTGCCATTCCGGCACCGCGATACCTTGCCCCTTTCGTGGCCTTGGAAAACGGTGAAAGGACGCGGGAGCTATTCGATGCCTTCAAGGAAGCGGTCGCGATGAATCCAGACTTGGGGCGACGGTTCCTTTCGGAAATCGACGAACGCGGTGCGGTTTTGGATATCAAGTCGCAGTACAGGGATATTGCGTTGACCGACACGGATGCGATCATGCAGATCGCCCTGACAGACCGGAATACCCATAATGGCGCCAACATGGTCATGGAAATGTGGAAATTGTTGGGGAAGGACAGAACGACAAGACTACTGAATGGAGCACTTCTTGAGACATTCATCGCCCGGCCGGATGTAGCGTGGCTGCGGCTCAAGTTCGTGGCCGACAGAATACAGAATGGAATATTTTATTCGAGAATGATGGTTGGTCAGTGGGTTCATGTCCCCACTCCGGATACGCCGGGAAAAATGGCGCCGTTCCTGCATCTTCCCAAATCTTTTCTAGCGGAGTGGGTTTACGGAATGGATCTGAGAACGGGCTTGGGGAAACGACATTACGTGACGTCACAGCCCCTCAACTTAAATGATGCGCTTCATGTCCTGAAAGAAAAAGAGAACTATCTTGCTTTCGGGAACTATTGGTTGGGGCTGTCCACGACCCACATTCATAAAACAGTGATATTTTTGACGATACTCACGCTCATTTTTGTTCCCTGGTCGGCGAACAAAGGGGCTTGGCTATTTGCATTCTCGATGGGGGCGATATTCCCGCTCCTGGCCTTATATCTCAGTAACCTCGATTTCAGGAATTTGATGGCAGGCTTTCCCATGATGGCGATTGCTCTGGTGTTCGCGTTCGAGGGTATGTTCCGTCTCGCCA
>CAYFGZ010000223.1:0-3176 GCA_964342575.1 uncultured Nisaea sp.
GGTTGGTGTTGGTAAGGTTGAATCTGCACTTCCATTTTTTAAGAAGGCGGTTGAGATTAACCCGAGTATTGAACAGTTTTGGGTTAGTTATATAGACGCTTTTATAAAACTTAACAAAATAGAGGATGCCAGAAACATATTAAAACAGGGAATATATGCCGGCTTGAACGGAGACAGAATAGAAAAACTTGGAGTTCAGTTGAATAAAGATTTCAGTGCATCTTGTTCACGTGAAGAGTCACTCGCCAAACTCGTAAGTCTTTATAATCAAAACCAAATAAATGAAGCATTGGAACAAGGCATTAAGTTGCGAGATAAATTTCGTAATGATCCGGATATCGAAAATATATTAGGAACTATAAAATCTGCTCTAGGCCTTTATAAATCTGCACTCATCAATTTTAGTGCCGCTATTAAACTTCGCCCTAACTTTGCAGAATGCTACAGCAATCAGGGTAACGCTTTAAGAGAACTTGGCCGGTACGATGAAGCGATTAATGCCTTACACAAAGCGGTAAAACTCCAAACCATGTTTCCAATTGCACATTTTAATCTTGGTATTGCACAAAATTTCGCTGCTAAACACCAGGAAGCCATCAAAAGTTTTACAACAGCCATCGGACTAGCTCCCGATTCGGTCTCCTTCCATTACGCACATGGGAACACACTTATCAAACTAGCACGATATGAAGAAGCTGTTTCCAGTTTCAATAAAGTTATTGTACTAAAACCCGACCACGGAAATGCGTTAACTAATAGAGGATACTCTTTAATCCGATTAGGAAGGCACAGGGACGCCGTATTCAATTTCAATAAAGTGACTAAACTTGCACCGGTCCGGGCAGAAAATTATAATAACTTAGCCGACGCATTAAATAAAATGGGTGAATATGAAGAGGCTAAGGCCATCCTTGAGAAAGGCCAACAAGTAGAACCTAATCATTCAGGGACTTATAACAATTTGGGAAATGCATATGCTGGCCTAGGCCAGTATGAGAAAGCTGTAGATAACTATGCACGATCCATAGAGCTTTCCCCTTCAAACAACCCCGCAGAGGCAAATCTAATCGACATGTTGACCTATTATGCGCCTACAAAAAAAGCGGAACAGCCTCTGGTTCGGGTTAACAATGAAATAAGGGAACTAACCTCGACGCGCCTTGGGCCCCAAATATTGTCGGACATGGATATAGCCAAACTCTATTTGGAATGCAGCAATATACTCGCAAATCAGCCGATGGAAATTATATTCACTGGCTCACAAATATATCGGCGTAATACAATTGACCTCAATTGCACTCGGCATAAAGCAATCTTTGGTAAATCCAATATCATACCCAAATATTGCTTTGGTTGTTACAAAGTACAAATTGAACCTAAAACGGTACTCCAGTTATTCAAATTATATTTTCTCTTCGACAAAATAAAATTACAGAATAATAACATTCGGAAATGTTTGATCGAGTTGCGGCCTGATATAGCCGGCTTTTACAAGGGAATAATTTATTGTTCTGATGCCCAGGAGGTTAATGACCTCGCCACCTTTTTTGACATTTTAGTGAAAAAGCATATAGATCCGGAAGTTTCGGTAACGGCCAAGCGTGGCTGCTCGGAGTATGCCTTAGCATTTCCCACCTACGGAAACATCAACGATTACAAATCGCAAATCATGACATACAATGAAGACTGGCTCTCCATAGAGAAAGCCTATGACGACGCGCACCCAACAAGTAAGCCAATGATATTTCAAGAAACTCTTCCCGGATTATGTCTAAGTGATTTCTTGATAATGCGGAATTGGATCGTTTATGCTCAAGCAATTGGAGATGATAGCTACGGTACTGTCTCTCGTGAAACCATTTCCTCTAATCACATTACTCAAAAGGTCAACAACCGAAGCCGTCATCGATTTACCACTACGTCCGACTCCAAAACGGCCTAATATTTAAAACTGTAGCTCAAAGACGTCTAAATGACTTTAAAAACTTGTAGATCTTAATCCTTAATCGGCTTCTTAAAAAAGGAAAGTGAAGCATCAACTTTACCAAGACCAACCGCTAATATACCCATATTATGGTCCGTATCTGCATGATCAGGCTGTACTTGAAGAATAGACGTATTACACCGGTCCGTCTCTTGCTTCAATGCCTTTCCGGAGAGCTTCTTCTATCGTTAGTTCCATACGTTCGTACAACGTTTTTTACAAAACAACGTATACTCTAAAACAACTCACTGGAGAAAGACTTCATTGCGTGAAGTATATCGCGTAAGAGCCAACTCTAAGAATTGCATCCAAACTAATCCACAGGGAAATCCATCCAACCCGTTATAATGTATTTTGGGCCCGATGCAACTAAACTCCCATAATGCGCGTGCGTCCAGTCCGCTGGCCAGATTAATGTTTTCCCTTTTTCCGGTTTTACTTCCAGATCATAATGGGTAAAAACAGTTTCACCCCCATCTTTAACATCATTGAGATACGTCATCCAAGCCAGCACCCTAAAACTATCATTAAATTCCGTTCTTTCTGAATGAGGTTCCTTGAAATGGTCACCGGACTCGTATTTTTGAATGTTGAAGGAGCCAATATCGACCTTCTTACATATCTTTTTTAGATATGGCCAAGTCGCTAGATAATCCCGATAACATTCGTATAACAAATCAAAGTAATTCATAATGGCTTCGTTATCTGAGAACTTACCGTCAGCCGGTGAAATAGTAAGGTCCATTGTTCTTTTGAAATCGGAGTTGATCCTTCCATAACCCACCGTGCCAGGCTTATGTTTTGTATCATTGTTGTGGTATAATGCTATCAGCGAATCACATAGAGTTACCGGCTCGATAAGCCACGAACCAATAAAATGGGGACAAACGGCCGACTTTCCTATTTCAAGCTGTTTCAATTTCCTCTCCCATTCTGAGAGTTACGCCGGCTTCTAGATCAAAACGAAAAACTCCCGTAGCCCGCTGCTTTGCTACTAAGCCTTCCCTCAATTTTCCTTGGGAGATGAGTGCCTCAGCCCTTCCTATCATCGCTCCTAGCTTTCCAGGATTGAACTCAAGACACTTTTCGTAGTTACCCAAACCCTCGTGATAGTTACCTTGTGCACACAGTGCGATTCCCAAGTTATAAAATGCATCTGCATAATCAGGTTTAAGTTTAATCGCCTGGCTAT
>CAYFGZ010000224.1:0-3172 GCA_964342575.1 uncultured Nisaea sp.
GATAAATTTACTGGCAAGTTTATGAGGCCAGCAGGTCAAACTGGTAGTGGCATGATGATTGACTTGGATGGGCGAGAGAGATGGATTTACAATAAAATGAAGGAAACCAATCCAAGTATCACACCATTTCAAGTCAAATATAATCAGGTTCCTATACCCCCAAAATTGATTAGGGAATATGCACAAATGAACCAGATGAAACTTTACCCAGACGCAACCTATGAAGCTGAATATGTGAAACAGCGAGCAGGTAAAGATAGCGATATGGTCACTGCGGTTGGGGAGGCTTCTGATAACGCTTATACGTCAAACTCTGACTTGTCTACCCAGATGCAGATTTTACAGAACCCAAAAAACGCTGACTTATTTGGCCCGTATGCAGATTGGAAACAAGTAGGCAGAGAGGTGGCCTCTCTCTTTGGGGCTAACTACACTGACGAGATGACGAGTTATCAAGTATTCGCTAAGTCAACGATGGAGCAGTTATTAAAACAATTAATGCAACAGAAGGGGCCACAGACCGAAGGGGACGCAGAGAGGGCGATGAAAACACTCCCACAAATGAAAAACACGGTCTTGGCAAATAGATATATTCTACTTATGAAAAAAGCAATCAATGATCGGGCTATTGATAAGGCAAAATTTTTAGATCAGTACCTAGCAGAGCATAATGGTCTGCCCAAAGGTTTCAGGGGTGAATGGCATAAGTCAGACGTTGCTAGCGAGTCTATTTTCCAACGAATCGTTGACTCTGACCCACAGATACTCAACGATATGGTTGAGGCTGGGGTTTTCAAGCCTGAAGTATTAGAAGAAATATTAGCAAATATGAAATAGGGAAAGACGAATGATAACCGAACAAAAAATGAACATACTCAGGACGGCCAAACTTAAAGGTTATTTGACTGACAAAATGCTCCGTGGGGCAAGCCCAGAACAAATAGAAGAAATCAACTCTCTCTCTGACAGTGTTGCGGTTGCTCCAGAACAAACAGACGTTAGTGAAGAGCGATTGCTCTGGGAGGGAATGAAAGCTGGGATTCCAGAAGTGTACTATGGTGGAAAGCAACTTGGGTATCATACGGCTGAGAAGCTAGGTATGGATATTGCCCCTGAGACAATGAAACGAGTAGACAGGGAAGCCAACCAGTTTAATAGAGAAAACAAATATGATCTGATGGGTGAAGCCCCTGACAAAAAATCGTTTGGTTACTTCAACCCTTACAGGACAGGGAAAATCCTAGCACAAACGGCTCTCCCCTTGCGGTGGCTTGCCCCCAAAAAAGCTAACCTGATGGGCAAGGGGGTGGAAGGGTTTAAAGACAGAGCGAAGTTTGGTGCGAAGGTGGGTGGCTTATACGGTACTGTTTTGCCAACCGAAGGTGGGGAAAACTATTGGGAACATAAGTTGCCACAGAGTGGGTTTGGTGCGTTAGGTGGGATTGTAGGTGGCGAAATATTCAATGCGTTAGTGCGTGGTGGTGTCGGTGCTATGAATCTTGGTAGGAAAGGTGTGAACCTTGTTTCTGATTTAGTCGCAAAAATTCAACGTGGGGAATCATTGCCACCGTCCATATCGCAGTTGGATGCGACAGGGGTGCGTGATGTTTCCAGAGAGGTGCAGGTAAAGATTCAAAGTATTCTGGATCAGGCAAACAGGCAAGGTGGGGTTATCACGCCAGAACAAGCAAAGAAGATCGCAATGTATGAGGGCATTGGTTACGAAACAGGGACAAAGGGTGCGGCAAAGTATCCGCACGAACCACTCACCCCAGCCCAAGTCAAGCAAGACCCAGCTATTGCGGCCGAGGAACTGATGCTTGAAGGCAACCCTCTATACAAGCAGAAGATGAGAGATCAGCAACAGTATATGACTGGTTCTGTTGAAAAAGTTTCAGAAAAATTACAAGGAAAGCCACTAACTGGTGAGGCTGGTTATCCGTCAGCTAGGGCTACAGGAGAAGAGGTTGCTGGTGTTGCTGATGCGATGAGTGGAAGGTTGAGGGCTAAGACTGGAAGAATTTATTCGCAAGCGACCAAAGAATATGGCAAGGCAAGAGTCAAGCCTGTCAATTTTATGAGGGCTGTAAAATCCCTTGAGAACAAGGCGATTGCGGCAGATGTGAATAATACTGCAAAGGGATATGCTGGGCAGGTCAGGGATGCCATGAATCGTCAGGTTTATAAAGGGCAAAAGGGAACGATGAAAACAGATATGTGGTCATCCAGTGCTGGCAAGCTCCCACCACAGCCCAAGGCAGATTCTTTGAATGTGGCTTCTCTTGAAGGTATAAGAAAAAACTTAACTGCCCAAGTTGCCCAACTAGAAAGAGGAGGGAACAAGGAGGGGGCTAGAGTTCTAAGGGATTTGCGGAACGCTTTAGATAAAGATGTTGCTGAATCCGTAGGCCATGATGTTTATAAGGTTGGGCGATCTGCACACGAGGTTGGCATGAAAACCCTCGACATCCCTGTGGTCAACAAAGTATTACAAGGGAAGTATAATGATGATTTCGCAAAGATCGTTGATGATGCCAAGAAGATGCCTTACGAGCAATTGTTAAAACTTAAAAAGGGTATGTATAGCGAGGGGGATAAGGGACAACAAGCATGGCAAAGAATGGCGGCTCAAATTTGGCACGACATGAAAGAGGCTGGCATAAGAGGGTATGAAGGGCATGGGCAAGGAAGGAATGTGAGCATACCAGCCATAGAAACACAACTCAAACAATTTGGTAAATCTGCGAGGGGATTAGGTGCGAATAGCGAAAAAGGTAAACTGCTTTTCGGGGAGGATATTGCCAACGAAATTAACAATATTATGAAGTTGAGCCGTGACCTTGAGATCATGGGGG
The DNA here is from genome assembly GCA_964342575.1 of uncultured Nisaea sp. Classification (GTDB taxonomy): domain Bacteria; phylum Pseudomonadota; class Alphaproteobacteria; order Thalassobaculales; family Thalassobaculaceae. The sequence continues at coordinate 2,856 of CAYFGZ010000224.1, forward strand.
CAAGAGAGGTCAGAACTGGCTGGGGTGGGTTGGTAAATCTTCTGGACTGGGGCAGTCGGTTGTTAGGTAGAGTCCCTAGCGTCCAAGCTAGAGGAGCGTCCAGCCTTGCCCAAGGGACAAAGAAAGCTATTGAAGAAGGGGCAAAGACAAAATTTCAACAGAAGATTCTGGACAGGACTTTGCAAGGCCCACTCCCCCCACCTCAAGGCAGATCATATCTCAGAGGTTTTGGAATTGGGGCTGGTGGCGTAGAGGGGGCAAAAAGAAAACGTGGGGTACTTAGCCCTTGATCTGTGGGTAGTGTTTAATGAGCATGA
>CAYFGZ010000225.1:0-3138 GCA_964342575.1 uncultured Nisaea sp.
TTGAGGGGAACTATAGGAGCAAATAAGGATTATGTTCGGCCTTACTGGGAATGTGTTAACGATACTTTGGATTGTAATGAATGAAAAATATTTTAATAGCACTAGGACTTTTAATTGGAACACTAGCCTGGTCGGAGCCTGCATTTACAGATGTTATTGCCCAGACTACTAATAACCCTACTTATCCTCCTGCTGCCAGTAAATCATCCACCGCAGAAACCGCAGTTGATGATGTTATTAGTATCTTATTGGACCAGGGATTTGCAGGCGCGATTATAGTAATTTTATTCTTATGGACATATAGAACTGACAAGGCAAACCGGGCAAGCCAGAAGGAAAACTTTGATAAGTTTGTTGAAATTTCAGCAGAGTGTTCAGGGCATATGGCTGCTGTAAGTGCTCGCCTGGAAAACATTGAACGAGAAATTGAACAGGCTAAACAAATAGAAATGTTAACCGCGTCAAGAGTAAAATAGGAAAGGGGTAAAATGCCAATAGCATTATTAGGAAGTGTAGTGAGTGGAGTGGTGAAGACAATGTGTGTCTCGCTGATCAGTGAGAAGCTGCTTATGGTGGTGGTCAAGTCGCTCTTGAAGCGCCTCGTGGATTCTAGTGCTAATACACTCGATAATGAGCTATATGAGGCGTTCTGTAAACAGCTTGAAGAAGATCAAGCTAAGAAGTAAATAGCACCTAAAAGGTCCTATAATACTTCGCCGTAAATTTTTAAAAGTTATTTTTGGATGGATAACTATGGCTATAAATTGGTCCTTGTATAAAAACTTCCAGGAATCAGAATATTCTTGTAACTGCGGCTGTGGAGCTGCTCATGTTTCTGAGGACCTGGTTGCAAAAATTCAGGAGCTCAGGGATTTGTGTGGATTTGCTCTTCCAATTACCAGCGGAGTGCGCTGTAAAACTTGGAATGAGATGAACCACGGCCACCCAACTTCGGCGCATCTTGAGGGCCTTGGTGTCGATCTGGGTGTGGACCGAAGTAGAGCCCGGATTGTACTTCAGAAAGCTTTAGACATGGACTGTTTCGAGGGGATCGGAATTTCTCAGCATACTAAGCATGGGCGATTTCTTCATCTCGATTTAAAGCCACGGGCTGGAGGACAAAAAGCCTTCTGGTCATACAGCTAACCATGAAAATATTATTTGAACTTGAGAATTCTGATCTCGATATTGAGTTTACTCCTGCTTTCAGGATGCCAGGAAACTACTCAGATAAAACCAAAGTACAATGGGAATTATCCGACTGCACAGATACGAAACATCTGGATGATGTGCTCATTGAATTTTCGCCAGAAGAGTCCCTTTACGAATCAAATGTTAGTCTGGAAAACTTGCGACTGTTACGCAGACACGATCAGGGAGGTATTGAAACCTGATCAAGTACAGGATGGGGTAAAAATAGAAAATATCAACCTTGCAAAAGTATTAGCTGATAGATGCAACCCGAAGACAATACCAATAAACCCCACTTGAGTCAAAAGCAGAAAGAACAGAGGCGAGGGTATGTTAATGACCAGGAAAATATTAGAGAAATCATTAAGAAACATCCATACAAGAAATGGGAAGAAATAGAAGATAATGCCTTTAATTCCAATTAAAATTCCACCAGGCTTTTTTAGAAATGGAACCCAGTACCAGGCAAAGAATAGATGGTACAAGGGAAACCTGGTAAGATTTTCAGAAGGTCGGCTCCGCCCAATTGGTGGATGGCAGAGACTTGCACCGACTCAGATAAAAAAGAAGCAGGGGATTAAGAGCCTTACCATAACTACAGCCGGGACTGGCTATTCTGGTAGCGGAACTCTCTCTGCAACTGGAGGAGGAGGCTCTGGTTTTACTGGGACTTATACTGAATCAGGTGGAGCAATAACCACAGCCCTGATCACGACTGGAGGCTCTGGTTATACTTCTGCACCAACTATCACTCTATCAGGTAGCACTTCTGGAACAGCAGCAGTAATCACTCCCGAGGTTTTCACTGATGAGGTTGATCCCATCCGCGGACTTCACTCCTGGAGACTGAGTACGGGGGCAAGGTATCTCGCAGTGGGTTCGACTCAGTCATTGAGGATTTGGGATGGGTCGCAAAGCTCGGGCGTCAATGCCCCCATCTATGACATTACACCATCCTCGGTCCCTGCCGGAGCAATTAACTTTAACAGCCAGGATGACTTTCTAATTCCCGGGCTTGGCTTTGGCGCTCTTGAATATGGAGGGGACGATGGCGTGACAAACTTTGATGATTCAACTGGATCAACTTCCGGAGGAGATGTATACGGCACACCAAGGTATCCATCAGTGGACCCGGATGTCCGGGACCCGGATGCATTTCGCGACAATTATTCCGTAACGTGGAGTTTAGACTCATTCGGGGACGATCTCCTGGCACTGCACTCAGGCGAGGGGACTATCTGGTATTGGAAAGCTTCCACTGCCTCTTTTAATAATACAACCCAGACTGCGACTGCACCAATTGCCTTGCAGGATGTTACCTCCTCAACATCGGATTGTCCAAGCCACTCTAACACTGCGGTACTGGTAACTCCAGAGAGACACATTATGGTCCTTGGTCCGGAAGGAGCACACACAAAAATACAATGGGCCTCACAGGAATCACTCACCGACTGGAACCCCACCCTGACCAATACAGCAGGAGACATCACCATTGAGACCAAGGGGAGAATTATTGGTGGGTTTAAAACCAGGTACGGTGTCCTGATATTCACGACCTCAGACACTTGGCGCACCAAGTTCCTGGGACCTCCTTATGTGTACGGGGTCGAGAGGTTGACCGAAGGTGCAGGACCAGTAGGAATGAAATGCATCGCCGGGAGTGCCGACTTTGTTGCATGGATGTCCAGAGGACGTTTCTGGAGCTACACGGGAGGATATATCCAGGAGCTCGAGTGTTCAGTTGCAGATTATGTTTTTTCTGATATCAACCTGGATGTTGAGGGATTAATTGCCGCAGGACACAATGGAGATTTTGGAGAGATCGTCTGGTTCTACCCGAAGGAGGGTGACAGCTACAATACCAGGTATGTCACTTATTCCTATAGAGAGAAACACTGGACAACTGGAGAGCTTGAGAGATCACAATGGGAGCCATCAGACGCCCTG
>CAYFGZ010000226.1:0-3089 GCA_964342575.1 uncultured Nisaea sp.
TGCAAGGTCAGTCCATTTTTTCCCGTCCCAGTAGTAATTTGCAGCAGTATTATAAACATTCCTTACACCTTCAGGATCAAGCTCCTTGTTGAGCTCTTCCCCTGTCTTTATAATTCCTGAATTTGGATCACCAGGAGTCTGGTTCTTATTGTCAACCAGGATTTTATTTATTGTCTTAATCTGTTCAGCAGGAGGCTGGCTCATTAAAATGTTTGCCTCGTCTTCACTTATCAGCCCCATTGAAACTGCACTGGTCCTCATCTCAGTTGCATATTGAACTGCCTTGTCCGGAGTCAGGTCAATTATGTTCCCGCTTAACTGTGGAACTCCATTTACAATTTCAATATTGTATGCCTTGTTTGGATCAAAACTTAGTCCCTCAAAGAATTCCTTACCATAGCGTTCATTTATTAACTTGCCGCTCATTGTGCGCTTAACAGTTTCAAATGCACCATCAATCTCAACTGTTCTCTCTTCTCCAGTTGAATAATTTTTCTCTGTTTTTATAGTGACATTTCTACCATTGCGGACAACCTCATCCTGGTCAATAAGTTCCCACTCATTCTTATCCTGGCGATCCTTCATAAAAGATTTTAGAGTCCCCAGGCCTTCTTTTTTATTTGTGTTGAGTGCAGCAAACTCAATTTTTTGTCTATCCATTTGAGAAAAGGTATTCCAGTTCTCAGGTTTCTTCAGCCAGTTATAATGAGTTTCAAATTCCTCGTCATAACTTTTCTCAGCCCCTAACCCTATCAACTTTCCTGCTTCTGCTGTTGCTCCTCTTAACTGTTCAGGAGTTAAGAATTCTGCCTTGCCATAAACAAATGCAAACTGTTCCTTTTGATTCTGGGGAACATCAGGATCATCCATTACTTGCCTGACCAGCATTGGCATATGTTTACGCAAATTATCTAACTGTGCTGCTTCCTCTTCCGCCTTTCTTTCCTGATGAGTCTTTGTTTTAGGTTCCCGGTAGCGAACCTCATCCAGCTTCTCATATATCTTATTGAGTGCAGCCATTGCCCTTTCCGGGCTATCAAGAAACATCTGTTTAAGATGAGCTCGGCGATTGCTTGCTCTTTCTGTATCACCTCCAACTGCAAGAACATTATCCGGAATTTGATCGACATTCCTAGCAAAGGATTGATACTGGTTTTGCTTATCTCTTTCATCCTCTATTGCTGCAAGCTCCTGGTCCTCAAGTTGTTGCTGCTGGAGGTTGTACGCATCCTGCTGATAGTAACCACGAATCCCAGCAGGGATAGCATGACCAATCAGTTCACCCGTAGTCATTGGCTGATATCTCCAGCCGGAGTTTTGTAGGAGGGATGCAGCAGCCTGGAGAGCTGCCATTCTCATTGGGGAGAAGCCAGATTCTTCTTCCTCTTCTTCTTTTTCCTCTTCACGTTTTTCAGAAGGATAACTTTCGTCATTAGAAAACCAACGAATATCCTTTTCTTCTGGTATCAATAAACCTTCGCTCATGCTATTAATCCTTTAGGTGAATATCTTGGGTGGACTGGTTCTTTTTTAGACAGCAAACCCGGGAATGCAACCTGGCCCCTTATTACACTTGGTGCTCTAATTGCCGGAGGTCTTATATCCTGTGCACCAGATAGAGAATCCTTCAACATATTAAGCCCCCACTTCTGAGTCTCGCTCAATGGCTTCTTTTTTGTTCCTCCTTTTTCATCATCAGAAGAAAATAATCCAGAGATATAATCACCAGCTCTAGATAATATTCCTGGTTCTTCTGGGGGAATATCACCCATTTGAGAAACCATCTGGTCCATTGGGTCCGGACCTTCGACTTGGGTTATAGCATCCATTGCCTCAGTTTTATTTGAAGCTTGATCTTGCTGCCAATCATCCAGGGCTTCTGAATCCATTTCATTGCGATCAAGTTCATTTTCCGGGTCTTCTAAAAGTTTTTTACGAGCTGCACCCATTCTCATTAATGGATCGACATAATCAGAAGAGTCTCCTGTAGGTCCTTGAAGGAATGATGTTCCACCACCTAAGTCCTTATTCCAGTCATCTCTGTTATGGTATCTATCAACTGCCTTTAGAAAGTTTCTCCCTTCCTGGCCTTTTGTGCCATACCTTCTTACCATTTTAGTTTTGTGCATTCCCGCTGGTCCCTCATGTTTATATGCCTGTCGGCCATGAGCTCCAAAGTCCAGGAGTCCTCTTTTTGTTACCATGCTATCCCCCTATCCTAATAATGATGCACCGCCCGCGGCCAGTCCAAGCCAGGGGTTCCCAGTTGAGGCAAATGCTCCAAGTCCCGCACCTAGAGCTGCACCCATTTTGTTTCTTTGTTGCGGAGCACTCTGAGTGACCATCTGACCGGATGGAGCTCCTGATGTTATGTTAGACAAGAACATTGCATTCTGCTTATCCCAGTCACGCCCCTCTTTCCATTGGCCATAATCAAAATCCAATTGGTTCTGTTTGCGTCCTTCAATGTCTGCACCAACCTGGGAGAGTAACTGTGCATCCTGAACTCCTGCCTGACGCCCTGCCTGGGTTCCAGCCATCTGCTGCTGTGCTCCCCTGAGCCGGACATCCTGGGCCTGTAATCCTGCGGCCTGGTTATATTGATCAGCCTGCATTTGTCTCTGCATATCCTGCTGTTTCATCTGGGCTGCCTGACCATATGCACCTTCCAGAGCTCCTGCCACTTGCTGGCCAAGTCCTCTCTGAACCTCGGCAGCCATTGCAGCATTCTCAAGAGCTCCCCTTGAACCAATTCCTGCACCAGCCATTTGATGCTGGGCCTGTAGTGCCCCGCGTTGTTTCTGCATTGTACGCATGGCCTGGTCCTGCATACCCTGGATAACATTTTCAGTGTGCGGAGACATGTATTCACCAACGCTCCTTCCTCCCAGGAAATTTTGTGCCTGTACTTGCTCCGGGGAGTAGCCTGATACTTGCTGGCCAACTCCAGCGGCTTGCCCGAAAGCATCCTGACCCTGACCCTGCATTTGACGTATCTGCTCCTGGGCTGCCAGAGTATCCTCTCCTGCTCCTGTGAATCTTTGCCCCTCAAACTTTTCGTGAGGCTTCGCCGCAGCCGCAGTTGCAGC
>CAYFGZ010000227.1:0-3042 GCA_964342575.1 uncultured Nisaea sp.
TCTTGGCCATGGGTGGCAGAGAAAAGACCTAAGCGGCGTCGTGCCGTGGGTGCGCCTCGTCCCATTCATGGGCGAGGCGTTGGGCAGTCATTTCGTGCAATCTCACGAATATGACACCTAGGAACCCTCAGCTTGCAACTGCAATTGCTTCAACCAATTGAGACCAACGTAGATTTCGTCCTGTGCCGCACCATCGTTGTCGGCATCTCGAGTGTCCTTGAGCATTAGGAACCGCTGTCCATCGGGAGAGACATCGTAGTTGCGGAGCTCGAGCCTCGTGAGCCCATAACGTCCATCGATCAAGATCTCGGGCACCGCGACCACCAACGCAGGTTCATTAGTGATCTCGACCCCCATCAGCAAACCTTGGTCGAGATCGCGATAGAACAACTCGCTACCGCCTTTCGACCACACGGGGTTTCGACCTCCACCGGTGGAAACCAGGGTTCGGTAACCGAGGTCAGGAAACCGCTCTATATACACTTCAGAGGTGCCGGTTTCATCCGAGGTATACGCAATCCACTGGCCATCCGGCGAGACGGTTCCGTTCGTTTCTTCAATTTCTGTTTCCAGTAATGGGAACCATTCCGGTTCACTTTCAACCGACAGAACACCGATGTCATATGAATCGTTGGTCCCGCGATACGAGAAAATCACGCTCTTGCCATCCGGAGTCCACTGACTGGGCACAGCCTGTTCCCCAGGCACAGCCACGAGATGCTCAGCCGCACCTCTGCCGTTCGCACTCATCCGATAGAGCGCACGCTCTCCACCGCGCTCAGAATAGAAGACGATTTGCTCGCCGTCTGGAGACCAAACTGCAGGTCCGTCAAGTGCAGGGCTGGAAGTGAGCTTGCTGAGGGTGCCGCGTGAAATCTCGGACAACCAGACATCAGACTCCGTGGGGCCGTCAACGGAAGCAAGAACACGGTTCCCATCGGGCGCCACTCGAGGTGCCCCAAATGAATTAGGCGCAACGGGAAGTGCTTCTTCGCGGCCTTCACGGTCAACCCAGACAAGCGCAGCTTCAGGGGCTGACGCCGTGGAGTCTCCAGCAACGTACACAACCGAGCCATCGTTCGACACGGCGTACTGAGCCGCGGCGCCAGTCTGCATAACGCCACTCGCGAACTGAACCGGTTCCCCCGCTATCTGTAGCTGCACTGGGTCGAATTCGACCGCAAACAGTCCCCCCCCACGGGCATAGACCAGCTGGTCCGTCTCTATCCATCTCGGGTTAAACCCGCCATCAACTACAACTGTTCGTTCACCAGTCTCCAGTGACTGCGCCACAATCTGACCATCATCGAAATTGAAGTTTGGTGCCGAAATCGAGAAGAGCACAGTCTCGCCATCCGGCAGAACATCAGGAAAATCGTGGTCGCCTTCGGAGTCTGTTCGGATGGTGAGCGGCTCGACGGCTCCCCCTTCTGCCTGCACCCGAAAAAGACCAGTCAAGCCATGTCGGCCGAATATGATCGTGTCATCGACACTCCAAGTGCCACTTAGCCCTCGCGGTACGTCAGACACCACGAACGGCTCACCACCAGACACCGCTACTTTCTTCAGCTGTCTCGTCGTGAAGAACCCGATCCATGCGCCATCGGGAGAAAAGAAGGGCGCGGTTCCATCACTGCTACCAGGAATCTGAGTGGCTCTGGCTGAACCGAGCTCACGAAGATAGAGCGCATTCTTCGCCGCATACACCAGCAGGCTCCCGTCGGGAGAAATCGCTACCGCTCGACCTTCTCTTGGAAAGGTCATACGCCCTTCTGTCGCTTCGGCGAACCGCACAAGACGGCTTCCGGAACGAGGAGCAGACTGCAACGCCAGTAACCCGGTGAGCACGACAACGGTGATCAAGGACACCACTAACCAAACAGCTGGCCGCTGCCAGAGCGACCGCGCTGCGCCGACCTCGTTCGCGGACGCCAAGACCGCCGTCTCAAATGCCCCAGCCATCGCGAGCTGCACGTCGCCGATATCCCTAACCCGATCCCGTAACTCTTTCCGAAAACACCGCTCCAGACACTTGCGCACCGCCGTCGGCAATACAGTCGGAAGCCGGTCCATGTCCGGAGTGGCCGTCATCACGGCCGCAAGCGTCAACGAAGTGTCTTCGCGCAAGAAGGCTCGCTGCCCCGTCAGCATCTCGTAGAGCACGACTCCAAATGCCCAGATGTCCGCCCGCTTGTCTACAGGCTTCCCGCGAGCCTGCTCCGGGGCCATGTAGGCGGCCGTCCCCACAACCATTCCCATCTGTGTCGCACCGGTCAGCGACACCGTCGGGTTGTCTGCGCCACTCCCATCGCCGCCTTCCGGGTTCACCGCTTTCGCCAAGCCGAAGTCCAGCACCTTCACCGTACCGTCCGTCTTTACCTTCACATTGGCCGGCTTCAGGTCGCGATGAATGATGCCCTGTTCGTGGGCGGCCTCCAGCGCCTCGGCAATTTGCCCAGCAATCTCAAGGGCCTCATCGACCGGGATAGGACCTTCCGCAATCCGGTCCGCCAGCGTCGGCCCATCAATCAGTTCCAGCACCAGCGCCTGCGCATCGTCGGCACGCTCCAGCCCGTAAATGCCACCGATATTTGGATGGTTCAACGACGCGAGGACTTTGGCTTCCCGTTGAAACCGGGCCAGGCGGTCCGGATCAGCGGTGAATGCGGCGGGCAACACCTTGAGGGCCACATCGCGGTCCAGGGTGGTGTCGTGGGCCTGATACACCTCCCCCATCCCGCCTTCCCCAATCTTGGCAGTGACCTCATAGATCCCGACACGTGTGCCACGCGTGAGCGCCATCCACGCCTCCGAACTCTCAATTTAGGACCGAAAGGCCGAGTATAGCGTGGTCGTGCCGGAAAACGGCGGCGGGTGCCAAGGGCGGAGCATACGGATCGCTCCGCTCACGCGGTCACGTACCGGGGGGGCGCCGGTGGCCGCCATCCAGGCCCTGGCCGGCCATGCGGACCTCTCGACGACACAACGCTACATGCACCTGAGTCCTGCGGCGTTGGAGGGGGCGATTGGACTCCTCGAACG
>CAYFGZ010000228.1:0-2958 GCA_964342575.1 uncultured Nisaea sp.
GCCGTCTACCTACAGCAGGCCGGACACCTGCCACAACTCGACCGGGACACTCCAGCCAGGCAGGTTGATCAGCACATCGCGCAAGCGGACATTCCCGAGCTGGTCGAGACTGACGACAAGGTTGTTCCGGACCCGGGCACGAACACTGCGGACAAATCGGATGGGGTGACGCCGACTTCAACAACAACTGCGACAGAGAAACCGGCGGCACCTGAGACCGAGGACAGTTCGAAACCTGGTGACATATCGAAGCCTGCGCCGGACAGGCCGGCGGTGTCGAAGGAGTTGGTGCACACGCTGGAGGGGTCTGAAGGGGCTTACGCTGTGGCGTTCAGCCCCGACGGTACCCAACTGGCGGCGACACATGGCTCCGCGGTCAAGGTGTGGAATGTTGAGTTGGGGGCGGAAGAACTGACGCTGGAAGATGTGGACAACAAGGATGTCGTCAGCCTGAGTTTCAGCCCTGACGGCAAACGGTTGGCTTCGACTTGCGGCACGATGGGCAAAGTGTGGGACATGGTGTCTGGCCGCGTTGTCGTGCAGTTCGAGGGACACACCGAATCGATCAACAGTGTCGCCTTCAATCCCGATGGCAAGAGGCTTGTCTCGGCAGGAGACGACCGCCTGGTGAAGGTGTGGAACACATTGACCGGAGAGGCGATCGTCACCATGAAAGGACACTCCGGTGAAGTCCACAGCGTGTCATTCAGTCCCGACGGCAGATCGATTGCTTCAGCGAGCGGTGACAAGACGATGAGGGTGTGGGATGTTGCGAGTGGCGAGATACTCAGTGAGAAAAAGAAGAGTCATTCGGTGAGGTCACTGGTGTTCAGCCCCGACAGCAAGCGGTTGGCTTCGATTGCTTCAAGTGTCGACAACGACAAAGACGGAGTGGTGTCTCTGTATGACACTGCGGGCAGAACTCTGGGTGATCTGAAGGGGCACCGCGGTCGGGTCACGGGAGTGGCATTCAGCCCGACTGGCCGCTGGCTGGCGTCAACGGGTGTCGACAGCACAGTGAGGGTCTGGGACGTGTCCAGTCGCCAGGAACTGTTGACGCTCAAGGGGCATTCTGGCCCTGTGACCTGCGTGGCAATCTGCTCGGACCACAGACGAGGGGCCCGTCCGGGTTGCCTGGTGGCTTCGGCGAGTGAGGACAAGACGGTGAGGGTCTGGAAACTGGAGGAAGGCAGCCTGGTTGCCGGGAGCACCGCCACGGCTTCCTCAGAGACAGACCAGACGACATCCGAGAAGCCCGTGTCGGCCCCGGCAGGTCCGAGAAAACCAGTGGTCACGCTGTCGGGACACGACGCTGCGATTTCCAGCGTTTCATTCCATCCCGACGGCCGGCGTCTGGCGTCGGCGAGTGACGACAATTCCGTGAAGATTTGGGATGTCTCGGCGGGTAAAGAACTGGCCACGCTCCAGGGGCATGAAGAGCGAGTCTACAGTGTCCGCTTCAGCCCGAACGGAAAGAAACTGGCTACAGCCGGTGGGGACAACAAGGCCAGGATCTGGGACGCGGAAACCGGAAAAGAACTGCTGGTGCTCACAGGACATTCCAGCGATGCCACCGGCCTGGCATTCAATTCGGATGGCCGCCGACTGGCCACGGCGAGCCTGGACGGCAAGGTGAACATCTGGGACACCGATTCGGGTGCCTTGGTGCTCTCGCTGACAGGAGGCATCACCGCTGTCAACAGTGTGGCCTTCAGTCCCGACGACAAGTTGCTCTGTTCGGCTGATCGAGCGGGAATATTGTCGTTCTGGAGCACGAAGACGGGAAAGAGAGATTTTCTCCGGAAAGGGCACACGAAGCCCATCTTCAGCGTGGCTTTCAGCCCGGACAGCAAGTGGCTGGTTTCGGGGAGTAGTGATCAGACAATCAGATTGTGGCACCTGAAAAAGCGATACGGCGTGCCCCTGAAAGGACATCGCGGCGGTGTCCTGAGCGTGGCGATTGGTCCGAATGGTCGGCGGGTGGCTTCGGCAAGTGCCGATGCAACGGTGAAGGTCTGGAACCTGGTCCGAGGCGGGCAGCCCCTGACCCTGAAAGGTCACAAGTACCGGGTCAACGGTGTGGCTTTCAGTCCCGATGGTCGTCAACTGGCGTCGGCGGGCAAAGACATCAAGATCTGGAGGCTGTTTCCCCTGGGCTCCGTGCCCACGACAGCGCCGCGTCAAGAAACGACCGAAGAAACCCAGGTCACTTCGAAGACGGCAAAGAAGAAGACGGCAAAGACGAAGGAAACCAAGACGGCCGTGATGTACCCGGCCGGAATCAGACTTGGCCACGCGGTGCAAGCATTCAATGTTCTAGATCTCACCGGTCCGTTTTCCGGCAAGAAGTTCAGTTATCGCGATCGCTATGGAGATCGTCCGGTCGTCTGCATTTTTTCCCGTTCGATCAACGATCAACTGGGATTTCTGATCAGTGAAATCGACAATGAAATCGGCCGTCAGAAAGCGTCGCAGCCCAGGGCGTTCGTTGTGGTGACCGGATCGAACTCGCAGCCGATCAAATCGCAATTGAGGGAGATGGTGCAAAAGTACCGCATCAAGAACGTGCCACTGACCTACTTTGACGGGATCAATGGTCCGCCGAGCTACAGGCTCAACAGCTCGGCCGACACGACCGTGCTAATGTGGAAACGCGGTCGGCTTGTTGCAAACCATGGTTTCAAAGCCGGGGCATTGAATGCATCCGCGACCAGGAACCTGGTTGCGTTGAGCCGGAGAGTCCTCCGGTAGTCCGGAAGTTCACTGTCGACCGGGACTCTTTCAAACTCAGTCGCCTGACGAGACCGGTCGGATACAGCGGCCTTTTTGTCTCGGCAGGCATCCGGGTTTTCAGGACGAGGAGCAGCCCATCGCCTTCGTCCAATCACGCAATTGCCGGAGTTACGCCGCGAGCGAGGGGCGGGGGCGTGGTTCGGATCTGGCGGTTACCGCCGGTGA
>CAYFGZ010000229.1:0-2954 GCA_964342575.1 uncultured Nisaea sp.
CGAGTCGTCATCCGCATGACGTAATCCTTGAGCCCCCCATGATTCGAGTCTAGCCGTGATCGGGCTTGTTACATCAGCAGTGTAGCGACGGTAGGTGCGGTCTGGGCTTGCCGTCTTTCTCCAATCACCCTCCCGCCTCTGAAAGCGCTGTGGCCTCCAGATGTATGCGTTTCCTCCCTCTTCCATGGAGGAATATTGATACCTCAAGAATCCTTGATCGGGTAGGTATTCGGTAACTGTCTGCATTGTATCCGGTCGAACTGGTAACGGTCCTTCAGGTTCCCAGCCGAAACTGGGCCACCAGCTTTGTGGGTTCGGTTCTCCCGTTGGTAAGTTAGGGTTATTCGATCCTGTTGGGACTTCTTCGCCCGGAGACCCTCCCCCCGTAGTCAATCCCTCCTGCACCGTTGTTGATCCATCTGGCGTAATGGGAGGGACTGTCGGCATATCAGGAGGAGGCCAAACAGGGGGACGCCAAGGAGGTTGGTACTTATTTGTCTGTGCCCACCATCGATGTTTTCCGTATTCAGTACCCCCTATAAAAGGGTGGCTGAGGCTGGGGTCATATTGGAAAAATACATATGCGGTCTCGGGGGCTTCATCTGGAGCCTTCCAGAAACCGTCATGTTTCAACGGTCCATCCATAAAGCCGCTGGGAAAAGAGAAATAGGAATTTAGAGAAAGATGGGTGGAGTAAATTTCATTTCCATCATCGTCTTTCCCTACCTTGTGTTTTTTGCACGGGATTTCAAATGGTCCGCTTTGTCTTTGAGAAACTAAACCAAGTGGACCTTCACTTCCCCCTCCACCGCCTCCCCAATCCGATACGCTTATAGAGTCGTTCGGTTCCGAGCTGGAGGGCGTTCCAGATGGAGTTCCAAGGGAGTTTGAATCCACGTCTTTTATCAAGCCGCCGCGTACGTCCGCGCAACCGCTTTGTCCGATGTTCCATGCTATTGAGTTCCTACCGTAAAATGATACGTAGTCGGAGGTAGGCTTTTTAATGACCCATTCAAATGCTTGGAGCCTAGCCATCCTCTCAGGGTCAATCTTGAAGTCTGCGGCCATATCGACTACTAAAGTGCCCATCTCTGAGTCGCCGTTTCTATTTACAGCGATCAGGCGGGGATCGGTTGGAAGGAATAATTCTTGCTGTTCGTCTTCCCAGTCCGCCGCCAAGACGATACCGAAATATTCTTTCGGGAACTTCGGCCAGAGCTTGTTCCCATCTGCGTCCTTAGGAAGAATGGGAGATATGGATTCAACTCGCTTGTCTTGAACCCATTCATCTCCATCCGTAATTTTTTTGACAGGGCCTATATGGAATTTATCCTGCTCGGCACAATGCGCCCCTTTTGCTGCAAGCCCTCCTCCACCTGTGGGGACGTTGCTTCCTGAAGCTCCCCCTTCTTTTCCTGTTGGGGTATCGCCGTCCCCGTCAGCGGGTACCGCTCCCTTTACTTCATCACCTGTTACAACAGGGGTGGAAAATCTCCAAAAGCCTATGTCTCTCGTAGCACGATTCCAAAACGTACTTCCAAGCACATCTCCCCGGGTCTCCACATCCTCTATGTACGATCCAATTGGTATCTTACTTGTCGCCTCGTCTCTTCCAGTTATACGAACTCCGAAAAGGCAGGGTCGCTCCCAGAGATTGTTATTCTCGTCTCCGTTTGTTCCGCTCAGCGCCGCCTGAGCAGCCTGAGCACCAACCCCCAAAATTCCCCCATTGCTGGAGGACATTTGCTGTATATTGCCCTGACTGAGCGGGGCACCTGATGATCCCCCTTGCGAGAATTTGTGTGCGCCCTTAACCTGCAAAGGCAAAACCCCGGGTCCACCAATTGTTCTCCAATCGCCAAGTTTCATTGTTCCCTCTTTTTATTTCAGTGAATTCAGGTCAGAGAGTTTTAGGATAACCGCTCTGGTGGAGGAATCCAAAAAGCTTAACAGGTCCAACTGTTCAATAGATTCGGGAAGATCAACTCTTGTAGATACTTCCCCGCTCGGTGCAACGCTATAACCCACGCTGCTAATATGACCAAGAGGGAGAGCGAGAGGAGCAAGGGTTGAGGTTTTGTCTCCTTGATAACGATCAGTAAGAGACTCATAAACCCTCGCAGCAGTGGAAAGGGCAATGTCATTCAGAGAGGCACCTGAAATGGAGTTGTCCCGGTTTATGCAGAGCTCAGATGTGTCTATCTCCCCTGCTCTCATTCCAAAAATCTTTTCCGTCTCCTCCCAGAGATCATCCTTCCAAGCGATTCGAGCCACCTCCGTACCGGCACCTACTCTGATATACATGTCGGGGCCTGCAGCATTTTGGAAGGTTTTTTGGCACTCCGCTGAAACCTTGCTCTTCAACTTTTCAGCCTCGGCCCCATTCGGATCTATCGTTATTGTTTCCAACTGTTTGTTTTCGTATGGCTTCCCATAGTTTGATCCCTCCTCACTCTGGCTCCATCCGCTGGGCGACAAAGTAACAATCACAAGGGCTCGGTGATATTTGGAAAGCTGAGGAAAATTCTCAAGTGATGTCTTACTCACCATATCAAATGTGATGGGCCTGTCTCGGTGCGTTGGGTTTGCTCCCGGTCCGTTATTGTTTTTGTTCACGCTCATGGTAAGCAGAGATGGGAGCATCTGCTCATAATTCCTCGTTACATCTGGAAGAAATGAGAAGTGCAGCACACCCTGATCCTGATCCAAAACCGTTGTCTGAATAGGAGCCCGAACAAGAGGTTGGCTTTTGTGGTAGAGTGGATTGATTGTGGCTTGGATGGGATATTTTTCATTTGCTGGAGGGCCAGAATCTTCCATCTTGTCCCCAGCAAATTCCCAGTTATCTGCAGGGTAACAGAAGATAGGCATCGCATATTCTAAGTCCTCAGAATCGAGAAGATTCATACGAAAACTTTTCTGACTGCCAAGCCGTGTATGATTCGCTAGGGCAA
>CAYFGZ010000230.1:0-2926 GCA_964342575.1 uncultured Nisaea sp.
AGGCATGGTGTCGCCGAAAAACTCTTTGCGGACGTGGAAGTGATTTTGTGTGCCGGCGCTATAAATACACCCCAGATATTGATGTTGTCTGGAATCGGGCCGTCCGAACACCTAAGAAATAATGGGGTGCCGGTTGTTAGGGATTTACCTGGTGTGGGGTCGAATTTGCAAGATCATCTAGAAGTTTATTTGCAAATGGCCTGCACAAAACCAATTTCTCTCTTTGGAGTTCAAAATTCGCTTCGTAAATTTTTCGTAGGACTTCAGTGGACACTGACGGGCACAGGGTTGGGCGCAACAAATCATTTTGAGGCGGGAGGATTTATACGTTCATCTGCCGGTATAGAGCACCCTGATATTCAACACCATTTTTTGCCAATAGCCGTCAATTACGACGGAAGCAATCCTCAATCATGTCACGGCTTTCAGGTGCATGTTGGGCCCATGCGCCCCACGAGCAGGGGGCATGTGCGGCTCCGGTCGTCAAATCCTCTTGATAGCCCAAGAATAGTGTTCAATTACATGGCTACTGATCAAGATCGTCAGGAAATGCGCGACGGTATTCGGCTGACAAGGGAAATTATATCCCAAGAAGCTCTGGACGATTTCAGGGGCAGTGAGTTATCTCCGGGCTCACGGATAAAAACAGATGCACAGCTCGACCAATTTGTGCGCGAAAAAGGAGAAAGTGCATACCACCCGTCCTGCACGTGCGCGATGGGTGACACTCCCCAATCAGTAGTGAATGCGGAGGGATGCGTGCACGACGTTAGAGGGTTGAGGGTCGTTGACGCGTCAGTGCTACCATCCATCTTGAGCGGAAATCTGAATGCGCCTACTATTATGTTGGCAGAGAAGATTGCCGACATAATATTGGGAAAAGAAGCCTTACATGCCGAGTTCAAGGAGGTGTGGGCTAATCCTAATTGGAAGAAAAAACAACGTTAGAAAATTACATGTTATGAAAAATTTTGTTAGTCGTTAGCTTGTGCGTGGCGAACTGTTAGAAGAGATTTTTGTTCTCCTCTTTTTCATCATTTTTTCCCACCTTCGTAGAACTTTTGCCTTGCGTTCAAGGAACGCTCTCCGCATTCGTTTATTCTGCTCAGCTCGACTATTCTCTACGCCATTTGAATTGCGAAAATGTTTAGCTTGAAATCGAAGATTCAGCCTCTGACTGGCAGAAGCACTTTTTAATGTATGAGCTGAATGAAATATATTTCGATTGATTGTTCTTAACTTGTTTACAGTCATCCTATAACGGTGTCCCCGTCCTGGATCACTTGAGTGATATCGTTCTACAGCTTTCTCCCAGGAACCATGACTATGAAATAGGCGTTTTAAAAACTGGCCTGCATATTGAGTATTTCGATGCGGGTCAAAGGCCTCCTCAAGATTTTTAAAAGCCTTGGGATGATAGAAAAGATTTATCTGCATGCATCCAACATCTATGTTTTTGATCCCATTTTTACTAAGCTGTTCCGTTTCTTTAAGGGCCTTTAATTTTGTCTGGAAGTATCTACCTTTACCCTTGGACGTAACTGTCCAAGGCCATGAAAAGCTGATCTTTTTTTTCTTACTCCAACGTCCTGTTTCTTTCAGGGAAATGGCGTACAGCAGGCCTTTGGGAAGTTTAAGTTTAACTTCAACCGAAAGGGCGGCTAATTTACATAGGTTAGCTATGGGTAAATTCATCGTGCCAGCGGAAGCCGTTTTTGCGGAATTAAAGCCAAGAAAAAAAACTACGAAAAGAATATAAATTTGGCGCATCGCACTTGCTCCATTCCAGAAGAACAAAGCAAAATCTATGCCAAAAATTATTTGTAATTTTATTCAGCGGCTTGTTGAAATGCCAATGCAGGATCTGGTATTTGCGCCATTTTAAGCATGAAATCAGACATATTATTTGTAAGAGAAATTATACTCTCCAACCTTTTCATTTTTTTTTCATCCATATACAAGGCTCTATTTATCTCTATCTGGAGGCTATGCACATTTTCCCGGGGCTTACCATAATTACGGGTTATAAAGCCACCAGCATAGGGGTTATTGCGCCGTAACGAAAAACCATTTTTTAAAAGTTGCTCCATGGCTGTGGTGATAATCGACGGATCACATGATGTTCCGTGACAGTCACCTAGTACAATGTCTAATCGTCTGCTTCTATGGGATTGGCATAACGCTGGCTTTGCTACACTGGAGGGCATGGAGTGACAATCCAGCAATATGCAAAAACCGAATTTTTTCTTTGTATCTTGGATTAAAGCCTGAAGTGCCTCATGGTAAGGATAATAATAAGAATTTATGCGGTCCGTCGCTTCGTTAAAATTTAATTTCTCCCGATATACTAGATCGCCATTGGAAACTACTTTCGCGATAGTACCAAGACCCGCCGCAATACGGCTGTTTTTTGTTACGACATAGTCAGGCAATGGAGTTTTGAACATCTCTGGATCTAATTCATATGGACCACGATTAACATCCACGAAGACCCGAGGAAATAAAGCACGAATGAGTGGGGCTCCTATATTTTTGGCTTCCTGAAAAAGCTCGTTTACAAAGCTATCTTCGGAAGATCTAAGTCTCTTGGATGTCAATGCAGACATGCGAACAAATTCCCGTGGATAACTTCTCCCACTGTGTGGAGACGAGATCACTAGAGGAACACATTGGGTTTTGGGCCGTTCGATTGAAATAACCGTTGTAGCTGTTAATTTAGAATTTTCCATGGTTAATCATTTAGCGCAAGAAACACGGCATGTCATCGACTTAGAGAAACTTTTTATTCCGACCATATTAGAAGGCTTATAACATCTTGCCAAACGTATTATTTTCGTTATAACCACTGGTTCTGAAAGTTTGAATGGAGCCTGAGGGCATGAGGGCGCGTAGCTCAGCGGGAGAGCACCTCGTTGACATCGAGGGG
>CAYFGZ010000231.1:0-2913 GCA_964342575.1 uncultured Nisaea sp.
TTGACACACTCGATAACTAAGTACTAACCCAAAACCTTTACTTTGGTTATAAAGCATTGGTTTCCATCTATCAGAGCCTTGCCCTTTTTGGCAAGGCGTTTCTTTATGGTTCTGGCATAGTCCTGCAGCCTATTGGCCAAAACCCACACTATAAATTAAATTACTTGGCAGAAATCTGGAATTTTTTGTATCTTTTTTAGCTCCTATCGATACCTTTTATAATTTTTTTGCTGATGATGAAGAGACTAGTTTATAATTTCTAGGGTGTTTTACACCTATTTTGATTGTAACTAATACTCTATCGGCGAGTTACATTATGGGTTCTTTAATTTTTGAGTAAAATCTAATGACAGCAAAATTAGCTCGATTAAATAAGAAGTTCCTGTTTTTTGGGGTTATATTTTTTTGTGGAAACGTTTTATATCATTACTGCCTTGAAAACGTGTCGACATGGTGTTGGCGTTAAATGCTTTTAGACATAAGGGATAACTTACTGCGATGAATGATAGTCTTGCCGAACGTCTTCGAAAAAATAAAATAATTGTTGCACCGGGTATATACGACTCCCTGTCCGGACTTATGGTAGAGCAAGCTGGGTTTGAGACAGCATATTTATCGGGCTCTTCAATAGCTTATACGCGGTTTGGACGTCCTGACATAGGTCTGATCGGAATGCGTGAAGTCGCCGATACAGCGACAGTTATTAGAGAACGTATTGACATAGATTTAATAGTGGATGGCGACACCGGATACGGAAATGCTTTAAATGTCATTCGTACAGTAAAGGAATTCGAAAGGGCAGGCGCCTCTGCTATTCAGTTAGAAGATCAAGACTTGCCTAAGCGTTGTGGCCATCTAGACGGAAAAACCCTGGTATCCTCAGGTGAAATGGTAGGAAAATTGAAGGCTGCCGTAGATACCAGAGCAAAGAACGAAACTTTAATTATTGCTCGAACTGACGCGATAGCAGTAGAGGGTTTTGAAAGTGCGATCGAACGAGCAGAGAGATACCGCGAGGCTGGGGCAGATATATTATTTATTGAGGCGCCAGAAAATCGCGACCAAATGGAAAAAATGAACAAGCAATTTAAAAATAGGGCTCCGCTTTTAGCTAATATGGTAGAGGGCGGAAAAACTCCTGTTTCCGGTGCTGATGATCTTGAAATTCTTGGTTATTCCCTGGTTATTTTCCCAGGTGGAACTGTTAGAGCTATATCGTTCGTAATGCAGGAATACCTAGCGAACTTGTATAAGACAGGATCAACCGACCTTTGGCGTAATCGAATGTTTGATTTTAAAGGCCTCAATTCGCTTATAGGTACTCCTGAAATGCTAGCTACAGGGGACAAATATGCAGAGGTGAAAGACCAACCAGGTGATTGATCCCGTTACCCTAGCTGTCCTAAATGGCAGGTTGGAGCAGATCGCAGATGAAATGGATGCGACCTTGTTTCGTAGTGCATTCAATCCAATTATAGCTGAGGCTCATGACGCAAGTCATGGGCTATATGACAGTTTAACGGGCGAAACGTTGGTTCAGGGAAAATCGGGTCTACCTATTTTCGTTGGCGCAATGTCGTTTGCTGTGAAGGCTGTTATTGAAAAATCAAACATCGATGGTGATATGAAAGATGGTGACGTTTATATCTTTAATGACCCATATGATGGCGGTACTCATTTATCTGATTTTCGTTTAGTAAAGCCAGTATACCGCGGTGAAAGCGTGTTTTGTTTTATTGCCTCAGTAGGACATTACCATGATATAGGAGGTAATGTACCTGGAAATTATAATCCAGCGGCTACTGAAAGTTTTCAGGAGGGAATTTTAATTCCCCCCGTAAAATTGTTTGAACAAGGAAACTTGAGACAGGACATAGTCGATATAATGCTCGCCAATTCGAGACTTCCGGGAAGTTTATATGGAGATCTAAACGGTCAAATTAATGCTTTAGAATTAGGTGTAAACCGGATAAATGAACTCTTAGACGAGTATGGCGATGGTACGGTATTGAATGCGATGTCAGAGCTCAGAGACCGGGCAAGTAAACTTATGCGGTCGTATATTGAGAAATTGCCTGATGGAATATATGAGGCGAATGATTGGTTAGATAACGACGGCATTATCGATAAGTCTTTAAAGTTAACATTAAAAATCCATGTAGCTGGAAATAAAATGACGCTGGATTTCAGTGGCTCTTCACCGGCTTGTATTGG
This sequence comes from uncultured Nisaea sp., assembly GCA_964342575.1. Lineage (GTDB taxonomy): Bacteria > Pseudomonadota > Alphaproteobacteria > Thalassobaculales > Thalassobaculaceae. The sequence continues at coordinate 2,215 of CAYFGZ010000231.1, forward strand.
ACCAGTAAATATATCTAGATCAACGACTGTTGCCGCCTGTTACGTTGCTATGAAACATGTGTTTCCAGAGGTGCCAGCTAATTCTGGAGTGTTGGAACCAATAAGTTTTATTATTCCGGATGATTCAATATTGGCAGTTAAATCACCGCGACCTGTTGGTGGATATACCGAAACAATTTTACGGCTTATAGACTTGGTGTTTCAGGCGATGGCTGAGGCTGCACCTACACTAACAAATGGTTGCGCTTACGGCACCATAAACGCTTTATCTCTAGCAGGACATAGGGAAGATGGAGGCCGTTGGGTGATGTTTTCATTTTTTGGAGGAGGACACGGTGGACATCCAAATGGTGATGGGTTGAGCCATGGTAACGCTCCTATTTCAACAGCGACTATTCCTCCATTAGAAATTCTAGAATCCGCTTATCCAGTAATGTTTAGACAATGGTCTTTAAGGACCGATAGTGGTGGGGCGGGCCAATACCGAGGCGGACTAGGTGCAATTTATGAGATTGAGCTTCTTGAAAGAGAAGCAGAGGTGTTTATTTTCGGTGAGAGAGCCAGACATGCACCTCCAGGCGTATTGGGTGGTAAGTCAGCAGCCCTAAATAAGTTTTTTTTTGAACAAAAAGAAGGTGATTGCACGCCACCGCTCGGATCTAAAATGGTGGGAATACGGTTAACTAGAGGTCAAGCCGT
>CAYFGZ010000232.1:0-2899 GCA_964342575.1 uncultured Nisaea sp.
GGGTTAACCAATCTTGACTACGCCTATATTGCTGCCGAGCTAGGCAAATCCCCTCTGGCATCCGAAACGCTTAATTGCAGCGCGCCTGATACTGGCAATATGGAGGTATTGGAGCGAGTTGGTACCGAAACGCAAAAACGCCAATGGCTGAAACCATTACTCGATGGCCAAATACGATCTGCCTACGCGATGACGGAGCCAGATCTAGCGTCATCAGATGCCAAGAATATATCAACCACCGCTGTACTCGATGGGGAGGACTGGGTCATCAATGGGGAAAAATTTTACATTTCGGGGGCTGGCGACCCGCGTTGCAAGATCATGATCGTAATGGTGAAGACCAGTCCAAATGCAGCGCCAAGTAGGCAACAATCGCAGATCCTAGTTCCTAACGACACACCCGGTGTCGAAACACTGGAAGCGATGGAGGTCTTTGGACACGACCATGCCCCGCTTGGCCACATGCATCTTCGATTTAACAACGTACGCGTACCTAAAGATAATATTCTCCTCGGGGAGGGGCGGGGATTTGAAATTTCTCAGGTACGCCTAGGCCCGGGTCGTATCCATCATTGTATGCGCTCTATCGGCAAGGCCGAGAAAGCATTGGAACTCATGGTTAAAAGAGCGGGCACACGTGTCGCATTCGGTAAACCGATAGCAAAACTCGGTAAAAATTTGGAAGTGATCGCACGTGCACGTATCGAAATAAATGCAATGCGTCTATCGGTTCTACAAGCCGCCAAGGCAATGGATGTACTTGGTAATAAGGAGGCACGAGTCTACGTAAGTGCGGTAAAGGCAATGGTGCCGGAGAAAGTCTGCTCAATTATCGATCAGGCGATCCAAATACACGGCGCAGCCGGGATTTCACAATGGACGCCGTTAGCACAGATGTATACCGATCTACGACATCTACGCTTTGCCGACGGACCCGATGAAGTGCATCACATGGTCGTCGGGCGCGCGGAAGTACAAAAATATGGACTTTGGTAGCCCTACGCTTCTACTATCTCGGTCCGTCAAATGGTTGGTTCACCTAATAATTCTTAGACGACTGAAAGTCAAGAAAGAAGTAGAGAGGAAAAAACGTTATGTCATTAACGGTACGTGAGGACTGGCTCGCCCAGGTGCAAGAAGACATTATCGAACCTGATCGTCGCATCGTCGACGCACACCACCATTTCTTTGTCGAAGGCGGAATCTTCCCCCCCTACGACCTAGATACTCTTTGGGCGGATACCAAGACGCACAATGTCGAACAGACAGTCTATATGCAATGCGGGGAGGGCTACCGCCAGAATGGGCCTGATGAACTTGCCTGTGTTGGGGAGACTGAATACGTGGACCAGCTTGCAGAGACTACACGTCAGCATCCAGATAGGGCGCAGATAACAGGTATTATCGGCACTGCCGAATTGCGTCTCGGCGCCCGTTCAAGGGAAGTGCTTGAATCGCATCGGGATGCAAGCGACCTTTTTCGCGGAATTCGCCTGATCGCGGCGTGGGACGAAAGCGACGCACTGATCTCAATGCCAGGTCTAAACGACTCTCACCTTTACCGCGATAAAAAGTTTCTTGAGGGTTTCGCTGTACTCGCTGAAATGGGGTTAGTGTTCGACGCCTACCATTACTTCCATCAAACCCCAGATCTCGCCCGTCTAGCTCGCGCATTTCCAGAGGTTGAAATCGTTCTTGACCATTTTGGTACACCACTAGGAGTTGGTCCGTATGCCGATCGACGAGACGAGATCTATGCGCAATGGGCACACGATATTAAGGAACTCGCTAGCTGTCCCAACGTGTCGATCAAGCTCGGGGGGTTAGTTATGCCTTGGTGCGGTTTCGGTTTTGACGACGACATTACACCACCAACATCGGACGACCTGGTAACCCAACAAGCTCACTATTATCACTACTCCATCGAACAATTTGGCCCCGAGAGATGCATGTTCGAAAGCAACTTTCCAGTTGACAAATGTGCGGTATCGTATGCCGTACTGTGGAATGCGTTTAAAAAAATCTCCGCTAGCTATACGGAAGCCGAAAAAGATCTCTTATTTCGCGGGACCGCGACTCGGGTATACCACCTAGAATCAGGGGTTTGATCGCTAACCAGCACGGGACTCTACAATAAACTCTGATAGATCTGCTTCCCGGGTCATCTCATAGAAATCAACATTTCGAAACGGGGAATTAACCACGATGCGCCCGCGCGTATTGCGATAATAGGTAGTCATTCCTTCGTGGGTCCACACCATATTCTCGTGCGCATGATCGACCTGTGTGTTGTACGCATCGTAGACATCTTGTCGACATTCAACCGAGCCAAGATTTTTTGTGCCCATCTTCTTGATCATATCCATGACAAAGCGCATCTGCATCTCCACCACAAAAATGAGACTGCCACCGTGGCCAGGCTGCAAATTTGGACCGTAGAGTGTAAAAAAATTAGGGAAATCCGGTACCACCGTACCGAGATAGGCTTTCGCGTTATCGTCTTCCCACGCATCACGTAAGCTCTGACCTGAACGTCCGGTAACATGAAAAGTCGTAATGAAACGCGAGACATCAAAACCAGTTGCTAACAAGAGGACGTCGGCCTCATAAGAGGTGCCATCTTCTGTGATTAACGAAGATGGTTCGATCTGGATCACTGGACTATCTACTAACTCCACGCGAGGGTTGCGCAGCATTCGATACCATCCATTATCCATTAGCATGCGCTTGCCAAAAGGCGGATAACGCGGCAGTACCTTGTCGAATAGATCGACCCGGTCGCCGAGTTCGGTTCTGATATGTTGCGTAAAGTAGGCGCGATGGCCATCATTGATGGCGTTCAGCGAACGGTCTTGATCTTCCCAATCAGGATCTTTTTGCAGCGCAGAATGGATCCGAT
>CAYFGZ010000233.1:0-2891 GCA_964342575.1 uncultured Nisaea sp.
TGTCAAATAAAATCATATTAGGGTATTTATCCGCATCTAATTGCAGAACTTCATACGCATCAAAGTCTGGCATGTCATTAATAAATATCATTCCTGCTATCATCTCTATTTTCTCTCCTGGCATGCCTATAATGCGTTTAATCATTGAACCGTCATCCTCAAGATCGCGCATCACAACAATATCATACCTTTGTGGATCAAAAAAATCATAATGGTATTTGTTAATCCAAACGATTTGACCTTCCTTAAAAGTATCGTCCATCGATGGACCATCGACTGTATATGTGTCGAACATATAGTCGAATATTATATAAAAGCCTATAGCGAATATGATACATCTAATGATAGCAGATTTAGATGTCTTCCCGAAAATTAAAACCTTTAATTTATCTAATAACCTTTTCATATAAAAAACCCGGCCAGAATGTCCAGCCGGGTTTTGGTTGAGGGACGATTAGGTCTTAACTAACCGTCATGCCCGGGGATGGGCATTCATACTACTCGGACGCTGGCTTTGAAGTCTGCTCAGTCGTCTGCGGGGTTTGAGTAGTAGATTTGCTCGGCTCACTATTCATCGGCTCTGCAATCTTGCAGATCGCATAAGTTGTGAGACCAAAGTTCAGTGTTAGGAGGATAAGCGCAATACGCGCATAGTTTGTATTTACTTCGATATATTTCTTCATTTTAGTTTTCTCTGTACACCAATATTATATGATACTTAACAGGAAAGGCAATAAATAATATGGAGGGGTTATGACACGTTTATTCGGAATAATGATTGGAGCCTTGTTGTTTTCGGGCTGCGGAGTTTTTAAAGGTAGTCCAAAAACACATGGCTATTATGATTATCATCTTAATAGTTGCGGACCGAGAGCCATATCTAAAGCCTTTAAGCAGCTCGGTGATACACAAAGATTAGATGCACCAGATATAAGCATTCAAATTCAAGATAATGGTAATTTCTGGCGTCATCTCATGACTATCGCTCATGAAGATGCTGGTTTAATTACATGTCCTGATGAAGTAATAGAAGTGTGTAAGCAGAATGGATATGAGGTTATTTCCATTAAGGATTTTAGTAAATTAGATCCTAAGAAGGATGTGGCTCTTATTCTATTATATTCTAATTTACTCGAGTGGCATTGGGTATGTTTCCCTGTAGATAAGAATATACCCAATTGGTACGGTGACAGTACTAAAATTGTGAAGATATACCTACTTAAAAAGGTAGAATAGATAATAAATAATCGAAATGATATCATTCAAGGTATTTTTTGAGAGAGATGAATCACTAGCGATTGCTGCGAGAAGTTCTAATTCTCTCTCAGATTTCATGAAAACACTTAAGGGCAGATCTATAAAAGAGATACTAGATAGTGCTAGCTTTATTCGCATGTATCAAATGAACAAATATGGTATTGGAGGCCGAGCTCCGGAAAATGAACATCTTATCGGTAGATTTATAGATATTGTTACCAATTTCGTCAATAGAGGTATTAAAGATGCTCGAGCAATGCGTGATGCTATCTGGAGTGATGAATTTAAAGCAAAGCATAATTATGATGAATATAAAGTGTTAGATGATGCGCGTAAAGTAGCTATTAGAAAATTTTTCCACGCTAAGCGAGATGCAGGCGCTGAGGTTGACAGTGCACAATATAATAAGCTAAGAGACACTTTAGATGCAGAAAAAAAAGAAATCAGCCATAAAATCAGTCAAAACGAGTTCTACCAAGCCTGGCAAAAACGAGAAAAAGAAATTGCTAGATGGGTTGAGGACTTTCATCGTACGCCGCTTTCTGACGAGGATGTAGCTCCAGATGGCTCTGAAGAATGGAAAGCTGTTGAACAAGCATGGAATGCAATGCAAGGCTCACAGGCTGACCATCAGGAAGAAGAACCTGAAACGATTGACGTTTAAATGAAAAAGGATTTTATACAATTCTTTAGGGAGTTCTATTTTCCAAAACGTAAACCCACGAAATTCAAAGATCTCAAAGTTGATGTAATTATCGATGGAGATAATGTTACAATTCTAAAGCACGGTACTAAGCGAGAGCTAAGCTGGCGTATCGTGGGAATTAGAGACGAAGAAAAGCAAAAGCTCGGTCAAGGGCTTTTGCATGCAATTGATAAAGGGTATGATGTATTCCCCGTGAAACAGGACCCTATTCGCAGAACAGGGTACATGCTTCACATTATGAGGGTAATAAGGAAATAATTAGAATCCCATATGGCGCCTTCTGCGCGCCTCGGCATCGCCCGGTCTTTTACCCTTTTTGAGGCGTACTACTTTCTTTTTCGTAGCTCTTTTCTTAGGAGCTGGTTTTTCAACAACTTCCTCTACCTCAGGTACAACGATTTCGCCGTGTGCATCAGCTTCACCATCACCATCTTCATCGATCCAAACTTTTCTTGTATAAGGCATAATTACTATTATTTATTATTTTTTAGTTGAACGTTTACGCTTGGCAGACTTTCTTTTAGCTCTCTTACGTGTTTTTTTCACAGCTCCGCCAGTACAATGTGAGCAACCTAAATGTTTAGTCACAAAGCACCATCCAGCTCTAAGCCATCCAAGTAATACACCAAAGCAATGAACTAATTTAGCCCACAGACTTAATAATATTTCTTTCATATATATATTTATTCTCTACCAGTCATTGTTCTGGACTCTAGAGTCAAAGATTTTTTGTATCTCCTTACAGTGATAAATACAATATCTCGAATATTCCTTTTCATGCAATGGTGCAGTACTATCTCTTAGAACGCCTTGATGTTTCTTTAGATTGTCTAATAAAACATCACAGACCTGTTTATACGAGAAGTACATCGTAAATATTTATAAATAATTATGCTATTATGGATTTTAGTGAATATTACAACGAATC
>CAYFGZ010000234.1:0-2884 GCA_964342575.1 uncultured Nisaea sp.
AAAACCCTGCGGCGGCGCCCATTAAATTATTGGCACCTTCCTGGTTCACGATTAAGTCCGTAGTTTTTTCTATGCCATCTACATTGCGATCTTCTATTGATTGCATGAGCGACAACAATAACTGTTCGTCCGATGTCACAGCTTTTTTACATATGCAATTAAACTGAAGGGACTGTTTACCGTGACACCTGACTGCGTCAATTATTCCTTTTATTGAAGCAAATGCGACACGGGATGCTGCAGGGGGTAGCGCGCGCTCAAATTGGTGTTTGACCTGCTTGCTTTCTGTCTCACCATAAAGATGCATTCTTAATGCCCAAATCGCCACCTGGTATTTAAAACCTAGATCGTGAATCATGAGTGACGGCGCAATTTCCTTTTCCTTATTTGCCAACATAAAATCTCCATATTCACCAAAAAACTATATTCGGCCTAAACCAATCTTTTGGGTCTCGTTATCTCTTATTAAGATTAATTTCTAAGATATTTCAGGACGTTTTCGGGATTACTCAACTCGTATGGGTCATCAGGGCAATTATCCGAATATCCCTCTTCTTCGAACCAAGCCTCGACCTTCCCATCGTCCACAACCGCAGCGTACCGCCAGGACCGCATTCCAAAACCCAAGTTGTCCTTAAAAACAAGCATCCCCATCTTACGGGTAAACTCACCTGAACCATCTGGAATAAGCTGTGTCTTAACGATTCCGTGTGTTTTTGCCCAAGCGTTCATAACAAATGCATCGTTCACTGAGACACAATAGATATTATCGATATCTTTCTGTACGAACTCGTCATAGGCGTTTTCGTATCCCGGCAATTGAAAGGTAGAACAAATAGGCGTGAAAGCGCCGGGTAAGGAAAAAAGGACAACCCTCTGACCATCAAAATACTTATTACTATTCACGTCTTGCCATCGAAATGGGTTTTCTCCTCCAACATTCTCGTCCCTCACACGGGTTTTGAAAATAACCTCTGGGATTGATCTACCTTTCACGAATTTAACCTCCATTATGCGAATGACACGCGTTGTGATTTATATTTATAATATATAAATAATGATTTGCAATCGCAGAACCAATAATTTTTATCTTTACGGCAAAATACTATCCCAGGACCCCATCAAAAAAAGGGCCGCCCTCTGGCGGCCCTCTCTTCACTCTTTCAGCGACGATATTAAAATTTAATTTTCACGCCCGTCACTACAGCATATCCTGAGTTATCTGTCGAAGAAGCGGCGCCCGATGCGCCATTGTCGTGGTTCGCATAGAAATAACTCGCGTGCCAGGTTGCGCCCTTACCGAGCGAACGGCTCATAGAGAGGCCGTATTCCCGGCTCTTATCATCCTTTGCGGCAGTATTGTTTGATGAATTATTCGAGGCATCATTCATTACAAAAGCAAACTTGCTTGCCCCCATCGTATACCGAATGCCGAACTCATACACTTCCGACCCAGCGGCAGCGGATGATGCAGCAGCAGTTGAGCGGTCGTCACGTTCAAAATAAGATGCGGCAACCTCTACTGCACCAGATGTAACCTTTACTCCATAGACATGCTCGAATGGGTCATCACCATCGGACAGCCCGGCGGATTTTGCTTTCGCCGCGCCCGCGCCGACCACTATTTTCAATCCGGCGGTCTTAGTACTGTAATTTACACCCAGCGATAGGTGGTCATGATCTCCAGATGACACCGCCTTTGAATTACTGTCTTGAGTTGACATAGCAGCGTACCCAACACCAAATTGAAGCCCATTTACCCGAGGCGAAATGTAACTAATTCCGTCACCATCAGAACTGGTATCCGCATGAGCAGAGCCCTCTGTAGATACCGTCGACGGTTTATTGATCCAATTTCCAATGTTGTATTCAATCGCCGGTCCTGCACCATTTAGGCTTCCTTCCTGCGGTTTATTTAACCGTGCCGCGGGAAGATCGTGCGTCCCCAGGATAATCTGACCGAATGAACCAGAAATAGATAACCAAGTTTCGTCCACGGGATCCGAACCGGTATGATGTCCGCCCTCTAACTCTAGGCGACCCTTTACGCTCATGCCGTTATTGAGTTTTCCACTAGCAGTAAATTGAATTTCCGAATCATCTTTGACATCCCAAGTGATTTCCCGATTAGTCTGGGCATTGTCGAAGGCGTCATCATTAGAACCAATACCGAAATGTTTGTCGATAAACCCGCCTACCTTCAACTTAATCGCCCCCGCAGGAGCACTTAGCCCAAACGCTAGGGCCACCACTGGAACCATAACAAGAAGCTTATTCTTCATTTTTTTTCCTTTCGCGTCTTAAATTTATTTAAGGACTGGGACACGCGAAAATTCCAAAGGTAAAGCTATAGGAAACTCCCAACGTCATAGCGCGGGCCCCAGTCGCTCGAAAATATCATTATCTACTGCAAATGCAACTCGGAATCATTACTATTCATGAGATCGTTGTTTTTTTATTACAATTGTATCATTTTTACCACATATGATTTTTCTCGTTTAAAAACAACGTTTTCCTTTTTTTAATACTTTTATTTAATTTTTTTTGCGACTAGTTCTGCGTTTAATTCCTAGTTAAAGTTCTCAGAGCACCTATTCGAGAATCTGGTAAGCTAAAATAAAAAGAATTTTTCGGCGGCCCGTATACGAGGATTTGCTGATTTAATTGCCCCGTAACTTAACTAGGACAAGTCCAAACGATGCGCAGCCAAACAAGAGGATTATGTTACTTTAGGTTTTGGGAGCATTCATCACTAAAGGAATAAATTTAAAAGCCTAATTAGGCTAATAGTAAATCTGACATACCCCTAGCCAGCAGATTAGGTCCCGATGTAAAATAAGTGTTACGGTAAGCGGGTATATTCCTACGTACGCTACTCGTACAT
>CAYFGZ010000235.1:0-2872 GCA_964342575.1 uncultured Nisaea sp.
TGGAGCGCAGGTTGCCTACCTATTGCGGCGGTGGACTCACCTGGTCAGAGCGCCTATCACCTTTGTTGGACTGTCAGCCACACTTCGTGATGGCAACAGGTTTTTTGCGCGATTGACTGGTCTTTATGAGAGTCAAGTTCAAGAAATAGCACCAAAACGCACTGACATGATCTCAGAGGGTACCGAATATCTGTTAGCTCTTAAGGGGGACCCTGTTTCGAAGACATCGCTGCTCTCAACGACCATCCAGACAATCATGCTGCTCTCACGGATGTTGGATGGGCCCGTTTCGACGCCTAGCAATGGCCTTTTCGGCAAGCGGATTTTTGCCTTTACCGACGATATCGATGTTATCAACCGTCTCTATTTTGGATTGCTCGATGCTGAAGGTCGCGATGGGTATGGGGCTCCGGACATGGTCCGCCACCCGAATGGCGGACTGGCGTATTTGAGAGAACCTATCCCTTCTAGGAGCCGGGAGCGCTATGGACAGAATTGGTCGGCTCCCATTGGTATTGGTCATGACCTGTCTGAACGCAAAGAGATTGGGCGCACTAGTTCCCAGGATCCGGGCGTCATTGCCAATCTCGATGTTGTCGTAGCTACAGCGTCGTTAGAAGTTGGTTTCAATGACCCTTGGGTTGGGGCTGTGATCCAACACAAGGCCCCCAGAGGCGTCGCGTCCTTTCTACAAAGAAAGGGGCGGGCTGGTCGTTCACGAAAAATGCGGCCATGGACGGTTCTGGTTCTTTCCGATTATGGACGTGACCGACAGGGATATCAGTCCTACGACCGTCTCTTCGACCCTGAATTGGAAATGCAAGCGTTACCCCTCGCCAGTAGTTACGTCCATCATATTCAGGCTGTCTATGTTTTGATCGACTACCTTGGCCGGCACATGTCCCGTCACTCAACCAAAGGCAGTGTATGGTCGGATCTTGCCGCTCCCGCCGATGCGAACAAACAGGGACGACGGGAAGCCCTGTGCAAGATCCTTACTGGGATACTCAAGGACGAAAACGAATCCGAAGATCTGCGAGAGTATCTGGGAAAAAGCCTCAGGATCAGTGACGCAGACTCCCAAGCGGTACTTTGGGAGCATCCGAGACCCCTCCTAACCACTGTTATTCCCACGGCGCTTCGGCGTTTGAGTACTAACTGGAAACGGCACGGGGATGATCGTTGTGAATTCTTTATCCCTAACTCGCCTCTACCGGAGTTCGCATCGGCAAGCTTGTTCAGCGACCTGAATTTACCTGAAGTTCGCATCAATCTGCCTCCCGATTGGGATAATCCCCGGGAACGGGAACCCGAAGCCATGCCAATTGCTCAAGCCCTGAGAACATTTGCACCTGGTCGTGTATCTCGACGTTTCGGCGTGGGGCATGAGCGCATTCGTCACTGGATAGCGCCTGACGAGTTGGGTGAGGAAGCGGTACAAGACTTACCCCTCGAGAACAAATTCTCTGGTGAGTTGCTCGGAGAATGGCAAGCTTTGAAAAAGGGGGAGATCGTCAGCCTTTCGGTCTTGAGGCCTCATGAAATTAATCCGGTACATCCTCCGCGACCTATCCGTGACACAACTAACGCGCGCCTCCTATGGCGCAGTCAGGTCGTGCGGCGTTCATCCGGGAATAACTTTAAGCCACCCAAAAGGTCCAACTGGGACAATATTATTCTGGAGGTGGATGCACACCTGCACGGACAGCAGAACCCCATCGAGATGCGGCGTTTTGCTGTTGGCTCGACGGCCGATATTCAAAGAGAACGGCAAGAAGGCTTGCGAACCCAATTCAACTTCATGCTCGAAAATAAGCCGGCCTCTATTGGCTTTTCCATCTCAGTAGACGCTTTGCGCTTTCGGCTGTCTGTTCCAGACGAATTAGCGACATCTCCGAAAAATGAAGCGCCTGAGAAATGGCGGGCAATCAGAACAGCGAGGTTTCAAAACCTGATCTTGGAGGGAGAGAACTTATCAATCGTCGGCAATCCCTTTTTGCGGCAATGGCTTGGCTCGATCTACTTTTCGGCACTTACGTATGAAGCCATCAGTCAGCGAGTCGATCTCTCTGACGCTGCGGCTAATCTTGAGACGGGGCAGGCATGCATTACCCTTTCCGAGGTCTTGAGTTCTATTTTTCAATCTCCCCTAATTGGCGAAAATGAGGAAGAACCCGAAACCGAGACCGTTATCGAGCGAGATAGACTGCGAGATGAATTGGAGATCCTTTTAACCGATAAAGAGGTCATAAAAGGCCTGCAGACGACAGCGGAGGCTCTTTGGAATCCAATCGACGATTCTTGGCGAGACTGGTTGGGCCAGTGTTACAAGACGACTATCGCCGCCGCAGCCTTCAGTGCGATCGGCAATCTTTGCCCAGACATGGAAGCGGATGGGCTTGTCGTTGATGTTGACCCAGGGCCTCGCGCGCCTGACGACCTCGAGCCTGAGTCGGATACCACGCAAGAGGTTTGGATTTCTGAAACCGCACCCGGAGGGACCGGTCACATCGAGGAGTTTATCCTTCGATATTCAGAAGAGCCGCGGCGCTTTTATTCTCTCCTGACCGCATCTCTTCATCAGAGTGAGCACCAACTGGTCGATTTCCAGCTTTGCAAATTGCTTCGCGATCTTGCAGACGCCGGCGCGAATCCAGACCTGAGTGAGGCTGTCACAGAGCTTCGCAACGCGCAAAGCGCACAAGAAACTGAGACGCGCCTTGCGCAGTTACGACGGAACCTCAGGCGTCATGACTTTCTCCTATTCCACAGTTTTTCAACGGCCGTTAGTTACAGAATTTTGCGCTCAGGGAGTTCACCGGAATCCGATAAATTTCTGCACGAGGTCGTGAGCTTTTGGGAGGCTGAAGAA
>CAYFGZ010000236.1:0-2871 GCA_964342575.1 uncultured Nisaea sp.
CCACCATAAAGGAATGCAAATGTAAATTATTTGTAAATCTCTACAAAAGGATTTAAAATTTTATTTTAAATCCGAAATATGATCAATAATTGGCAAATAAGAAATAATTGTTTACATTGAAAGTTATGCTAAGATTTGTTCTATTAATTTTTGCTGTAAATATTATCTATTCTCAAAATGATAATAACAATTCAAATGAATTAGAAAAATGCTATTATCAAGAAGCTGAAGAAGAAATAAAAGAATGGATTATAATTCAATCACTTTTAACTGAAAACAGATATGATGAAGTAGAAAATTTTTTAAGTGATAACAATTATTTCCTCCAAGATGATCAAAGTTATTTTAAAATAAGTGAGAAATATATTTCTCAGGATAATTCACAAATGTGGCTCAATATTGCTAAAACTTTACGTATTGAAACAGGTGCAGCATCAAAGTTCAAAGACGAAGATTATGCAGATAACCTTACAATTATAGAGCTTATTCTAGTTAATGATTGCTTTAATAATATTAGTGATTTAAAAGAATATATAACAGAAATGATTTATAATAAAATGAATCTTGGATTTCCGTTCAATATGTTTACATCATATAAACTTAGTATGGAAAGAAGCAGAAATGTAATCGAAGGGAAATTCATCATTAATGAAATTGATAAATATAATTTTGAGATAATAAATAAGGAAAAAAATGAGAGTATTCGATTTAATGCCTCAAATTTTTATATGCTACCTGATGAAATGCAACCTGAAGATAAAAGTATTACTAAGATATTATATAGAGGATTAGGATTAAATTCAGGTTTAATGTTTAATTTAGTAGAGAAGGAAAATGAAACCAATCAAATGGGTAAATTACAAATTATTATAGCTTCCTGGAGAAACAATAAAGAACTCTCAAATAGAAAAAAATTTAATTTAAGAATGTTTGATGCAATTCCAGGTTTAAATGATATCATTTGGGATGATAATTAATTTTGATTTACATAGTTAAACATATATCCCCTGTCCTCAAAAAACTCATCCCATGAATAGTCTTTATCCACAAAATTAAACATCATTTTTCCACCTTCCCCATGGTCTAAATTTAAAATATCATGGCCTAATTCATGATAAAGAATATACCACCTTTTTTCTTCTTTAGCTTCTGCCCATTTTAGAGGATCAACTCTTATTATTATTTTATTATCATTATTATATCCTTTGGATACAGCTAGTTGATCTCCTTCAAGTTTCTCAAATTTTGCATCAATTGAATCTTCATTAATTGTTATAACTCTATTAGTTACAAACTTTTTATAATCGGATATAAAAAAACGAATCATCTCTGCAAGATCAAATTCATTAATTTCTCTAATATCTTTACCCCCAACAACATACCTTAAATCGATAGCAGACTCAACTGATGAAGGATATAATTCTTCAAGAGTTTGATAATATTTAAACATATCCAAGTCTGTGATTTCAGTATATAAAACTACTTTTGACGCCTCTTTCGCTGAATATTCAACATCTGTCTTAATGGCAAATCCAATAACGTATTGTTCTATACAATCTGAAGATGATTTATCTTGACATTTTCTTGAAATTTGATATCTTCTAAAAAGATCAAATTTCATTGGAATGCTATAAATCTTATATTCATAATTTAAAACATCATCTATTTTTCTTATTTTAAATTTTCTCTTTTTGATAATTTTTATTATTTCTTCTTCAATTTTAGAAAAGTTATTAAAAATTGATTTTGGGCTATTTCGAGATGAAAGTATTATAGATGATTCTGTGCCAAATAAAGTAAGTAGTGTGTTAATTTGCCAAACAAACCCGAAATCATCAACATTTATTTGTTTGTAAAGACCTCCAAAAACACCAGAATTTATATGCTTTATTTGACGAATTTGAGTAGTATAACTATTTTCTGTGTTTCCAGTGCCAAGAATTGTAAATGATCCCCCTTTTTCATTTTTAAAAATATAACTTCCATTGGAATTTCTTTTTATTTCCAATGAGTTCTCATTAGCCATAGAAATAATGTTTTTGATAGTATTTTTATCCTGATTAATTATCTTATCTATATCGTCTACAAGAAAATCTTTGCTATTTTGGGATTTTGAATGATTTGTTAAGAGTATGAATAAAAAACAAATTATAAACCTCATATTTAAAATTACTTTGTTAAACATAAAAAACTTAAATCAGATCATTTATAGAATTTGCGCCTATTGATTTATTCGATGTAAATCCCTCTGCGTGAGCAACTCCAATTAGTCTTCCAAAATCTAAAGATCTGTTATAAATCATATCTAAAAAATTTTTTTTACTTATGAGAGTTTCAGGTTCTTCACTTTCTGGGTCAAAAAATTGCGAAGAATAACATTTAATTGCTTTCATTTTCAAATCTTCAAACCCACTTATATCAACAAGAAAATCAGGATTTATAGTTTTCCACTGAATATAATGATATACATTATCTGGTCTCCATGCTTCCTGTTCTTTTCCGTTTAGTTGTGTTTTAATTTTTTTTAAACCACTTAAAAAACAAGAATCTGAAACAAGGCTAGCACCTTTTGGATGATCAATATGTCGATCATCTGAAGCGTTACATAAAACAATTTTTGGTCTATATTTTCTTATTATCTTTATAACTTCAAACTGATGAGCATCATTATTTTTAAAAAAACCATCTTTAAACTTTAGATTTTCTCTAATTTTTATACCCAATAAATCTGTAGCTTTTTTACTTTCTAATAATCTTAATTCTGCATCTCCCCTAGTGCCTAATTCACCCATAGTTAAATCAACTATTCCAACTTTCTTTCCATTGCTTATCTCTTTAGCAATAGTCCCTGCACAACCCAATTCAACATCA
>CAYFGZ010000237.1:0-2853 GCA_964342575.1 uncultured Nisaea sp.
CTCCAAAAGCGTATGCATCCCTCAAGTCAACCTCAACAACCTCCATTCCAAGTTTATCCAATTGCTCTGCTTGATAGACCTCCGATTTTTCAACACAAACTGTTTTGGGGTCTAAAATAAGAACATTCATAGATAACCAGACAGAAGAGTAACAAAGAGGAGGAGGGCTATTATGTGCGGGCTGGGCCGCATCGATAATTTCCCAACCATTCTTTTCGAACATTTTTCGTTGCTCTTCGGGCAATCTACGTTGCGGGTTGTTTAAAATTAACCCAGGCTTTATAGGTGTAAATGTGGCATCTATGTGTATTGGATATGGATCGCCAGGAAAATTAACAGAGTGGACTCTGTGCGCTGGAAAATGTCGAGAAAGCCAGTCAATCCCCTTTAAATTAGTTGTAAAGCCATGTTGAACGACTAAATCTCGACCGAAACGGAGTACATCAGCTGCATCAAATAACGGTTCTTCTTCTGTAGTCACGAAAAACTTGCTTTCCGTCCATTCCAATCTTTTTTCTACTCCTATTTTATCTGATAAGTAATCTGGTCTATAATCATCATCAGTCAACCTTGGTTTAGGAGCAGCCTCATGCCGCATACCGGGATCTTCTGAGTAATATCGTTTTAACAATGGTCGGTAACACAGATACTCAAACCATCTACATCTATAAGACATGGTTGCCTCCAGTATCTCTTTTCCAACCGTAAGTAAAACATCACGAGGCGGCATACATCCAAACATTGTTTCGACCTGCCAATCAGGAGTTGAACTAGTTTGGAAAAAATTAATTGGGCTGGGACGATCCACTCTTATTCCCCGTTTTTCCAATTGACGAGCAAACTCGTCTAGCAATTCATTAGCCCTATCCACCGTATCTTGCGGGCGAGGTCCAAACCGCCCACGCATATCACTATCTTCTGGAACTTTAGCGTCTAGAGCAGGCTCGGGAGCCGGAATGCAAGTTCCGTCGGCTCGACCTACAATAACATGCTTAAGCGGATCCCATTCATTCCAGCTAGATACGATTGTTTTAGCATCCGGTAAACCCATTAATTTTTCTCCCAATAATTCTTCAATACCAACCTCAATTGCTTTTCCAATACTGGTCTTTCCAAGGAGGTATTTGATTATCCAGGCCGGGCTTACGCAAAGCCCAACGAAGCCGTTTGACGCGCTTTCAATCTGGTGCAAGCATTACTTTTATGTCATCGCTTGGCCGCTTCAAATCTTCGAAAGCCATTGGAAAATCCGCAAAACCAACGTTTTTTGTGACTAATCCCGACGCTTGAATCCGATTCTGCGATAACATTTCGATAGTCATTTCGAAGTCAATGCGCTCATAGCAAAAACAAAATGCTATATCAACTTCCTTAACAACAGCTTCAGCTGGTTCGAATTTATCAGAAACCATACATAAACCAACAACAACAACCCTGCCATAATTTGGCGCATAGCTGATAGAAAGTTGCATCGAACCTGCTATTCCAACCGCGTCAAAAACCACAGTAGGGGCCGAACCCACCATTTTTTGAAATGCTTCACTAACATTCTCTGCAGAAGCATCGATCGCCGCTGTTGCCCCGAAGTCGCAAGCTTTTTCAGCTCTATCTTTGGCTAAATCACTGACAACGATGTGCCTTGCGCCAAAAAACTTACACCATACGGCCACAGATAAACCTACCGGTCCTCCGCCAACTATTAATACATTATCACCCGGCTTTAGCTGCGCCCGTTTCACCGCGTGCAAACCAACAGCTAGTGGTTCAACTAGAGCACCTTCCTGAAAGGTCACGTGATCTGGCAATCGAAAGGTCTCTCTTGCGCCTATTCGCGTATATTCCGCATACGCGCCAGGATGTCCGGGTGTGGCACGAATCACCCCTCTAGCGCAGCGATGTGGCCTACCAACCAAACAATTCTCGCAAGACGCGCAGCCTATCTGAGGCATGGCGCAAACTCGATCACCAATCTTCCAGTCTTCCCTAACGTCTTTGCCCAGCTCTACAATCTCTCCCGAAAATTCATGTCCCATCACAGCTCCAGGATGTATGTCACGAAAGCCAGAGTCCTCATTGTTTATTTCCGACCAATGCAAATCGGTACCACAGATTCCACAAGCACATACTCGAATCACCATATCAGTTGGCTGGGGACGCGGTTCTTCGATATCCTCTATCGATAGAGGTAACCCAGACTTTTTAAATACAGCAGCTTTCATAATACCCCCCTTATCAAAATACGAGTTAATCACAGTTGTCATGACCAATCTACTCACTTCCTTGTAAAGTTAGCCGCAGCGACCGTAGCCAGGAATTTTTCTTGCTAGTATTGCTAGACTAATTCTTAAATTGTTATGATCTATTTCTAGAAATATAATTTTTATTTCAATAATTATTTAATAACCTTTTCAACTAAATTGTCCCTGGTGAGAATAGATGCGAGTGCCGTGGATAGATAGGCTCCACAATATTCCAAAACTAATAAACGGAGGATAAAAAGATGATAGATAACCAAATTATTAGGCACTCTGTTAACGCTTACAATCTATCCGCCAGCTCCGAAAATAAGATACATGATGATTCTGTAGCCAAGCGATTTGGGTTTAATGGCGGACTGGTGCCGGGTGTAGAAGTCTATGCATACATGATCAACCCAATTCTCCAACACTATGGCGAAGACTGGCTTAAGAGAGGTCAAGCAACATGCCGGTTATTGAAACCTGTCTATGACGGTCAGGACACTCAGATACTAGGAGAAATAACATCTGCAGATGAACTGTTACTGAGAGTTGAAACCGCCTCCGATACATGTGCAAGAGGCATAGCAAAAATGGGCAGTACGTCACAGCAACC
>CAYFGZ010000238.1:0-2705 GCA_964342575.1 uncultured Nisaea sp.
CCATCTAAATAAATCGCTCCTATTAGTGCTTCCAAGGTGTTGGCGAGGATAGAGTCACGTTGCGCTCCACCATTTTTTGATTCTCCCACACCTAGCTCGATTCTTTCGCTTAACTCGATGGAACGTGCGATAGTCGCAAGCGTCTCTCTATTGACCAGAACGGCTCGACTACGTGTCAATTGCCCTTCATCTGCATCAGGAAATTGATTGTATAAATAATCGGCTATAACCTGCCCTAAGATCGCGTCACCCAAAAATTCTAAGCGCTCGTTGTTTTTATGGCTTGCACTGCGATGTGTCAGTGCAAGCTGCAGCAAAGCCGGATCAGAGAAAATGTAATTGCAGAATTCACTCACATCAATGTCGACACCACTTTGTTCACTGCGCTACCGTCACGCTACATCACTTACTCAGACGTTCCTCATCTTACGCGAGAGTTCTGAGAATTAGCGAATTTTAGACCCTACGCGGCTGAGATCCGGGCCACGATCCCAATTCATCCATATCATGAACGCGCGCCCGATCAAGTTGGAATCCGGAACATAACCCCAATAGCGGGAATCGCGGCTGTTATCCCGATTATCTCCTAGCACAAAGTAATTGTCGGCCGGGACAATCGCCTCAAGCTCATAATTGGGTCCCTTCGGATTAAGCAAAATCTTATGTACAGATCCAAGAAGATTCTCTTCTACAAGTTGGGATCCAGTGTGTCGCGCTGACGATTTCAGTCCAACATAGGTTCCAAGTTTATCTCGCTCAATCTCCATATCATTAATGTATAACCGCTTATCCTTCAATTTCACTTTGTCGCCTGGGATAGCAATTATGCGTTTTATATAGGGTGTTGAAGGGTCGAGCGGGTATCGGAATACGACGACGTCACCTCTCGCAGGGTTGCCTATTTCTAAAACCTTTTTGTTAATTAATGGCAATCGGATCCCGTAATCGTACTTATTGACCAAGATAAAATCACCAACAAGTAACGTTGGAATCATCGAACCTGAGGGGATCCGAAAAGGCTCTACGATAAACGATCTCAAAACAAGCACTATCAAAAATACAGGAAAAAACGAACGCGCATAATCGACGATCACAGGAGGAGCAGGTCGCGAGATTCTATCAACAACCGCGGTTGCGTCCGCATCAACTGCAGGCTGCGTGCTTGTTTCAGAGCGATGTCTTTTCGGCGCAAGAAATAGGGTGTCAAATGCCCAGATACCTCCGCTCACCCCAACAAGAAGGACTAATACGGTTGAAAAATCGAATATCACTTTCTACTTCCTGTGCTTAATATAGCCATAAACGCCTCTTGCGGGATCTCTATAGCACCAACTCGCTTCATGCGCTTTTTGCCTTCTTTTTGTTTCTCTAGTAATTTTCGCTTACGCGAAACATCACCACCATAACATTTGGCGGTAACATTTTTTCGCAAAGCCTTAACATTTTCCCGCGCGATAATTTTGGATCCGATAGAGGCTTGAATAGCAATATCGAACATCTGCCGTGGAATTATTTCGCGCATCCTGTTAGCCAACTCCCGTCCCTTTCGTGCCGACTGTTCCCGATGAACAATCACGGATAAGGCATCGACTCTCTCGCCATTAATTTGAATATCGACTTTTACGACATCTGCTTCTCTATAGGCGACAAAGCTATAGTCCATAGATGCGTAACCTCGAGTCACAGACTTTAAGCGATCAAAAAAATCTACAACCATTTCACTCATGGGCATTTCAAAGCTTATAGCTGCATGATTAGCTAAAAAATTTAATTTTGTTTGTATTCCACGTTTCTCAATACAGAGCCCCATTACCGCCCCTAGATATTCTTGCGGAGTAAGAATATCCGCATTGATTATAGGTTCTCTTATCTCCGTTATTAGGTTCGGCGCGGGTAACCGAGTTGGGTTATCAATGTATTGGCGTTTCTTGTCCGTTGTTATGACTTCGTAAATAACTGTTGGCGCTGTCGTAATGAGCTCTACTTTGTATTCACGCTCAAGGCGCTCTTGGATAATCTCCATATGCAACATGCCGAGAAAGCCACACCGAAAACCGAAGCCAAGCGCCTCAGATGTTTCTGGTTCATAGTGTAGTGCCGCGTCATTCAATCGCAGCTTCGCCAAGGCATCACGGAATGACTCATAATCCCCGGAATCTATGGGGTATAATCCAGAAAATACGTTTGGTTTCGACTGTTGAAAGCCCGGTAAAGCATCTTTTGCAGGGTTTTGCGCCGTCGTAACAGTGTCACCAACAGGTGCACCGTCGATATCCTTAACTCCAGCGACAAGAAATCCCACTTCACCTGCAGATAAGCATTTTTTCTGCACGCGCTTTGGCGTAAAGATTCCCACTTGATCTGCAGTGATGACCCGTCCGATTGACATCATCATGATTCGGGATCCGCTTTCTAATTTCCCGTCTACGATACGCACTAAGGACACTACGCCAAGATAGTTGTCAAACCAGGAATCCACGATGAGCGCCTTTAGCGGCGAATCAAGGTTCCCGCGAGGTGCTGGAATTTTATGTATAAGTTGCTCAAGCAATAGGTCTATGCCGTCTCCAGATTTAGCACTGATCCTCAGGGCTTCTGAGGAATCAATTCCTATAATATCCTCTACCTCGCGCGCAACTCGGTCAGGCTCTGCCGCAGGTAAGTCGATTTTATTGAATACCGGAATTACTTCCAGATCTTGATCT
>CAYFGZ010000239.1:0-2684 GCA_964342575.1 uncultured Nisaea sp.
GTGCTTTGGCTGCCCCGCTCGCGCCCTGGCGAGCTGCGAGGCGCGCCCCCACGCCCGCTGCGCCCCGCGCGGCGACACTCGCGCCCAGGCTCGCCAGCGAGCCAGCGCCCGTCGCGGCTAGACCCAGGTCAGCCACAGTCGGGTTATCAAGCTGGAAGGGCGTATCTACCCTGGGGCCGTCGAGCGGGCCGTCGTCGCCCATGAGGGGCAGGTCGTCCAGAGGCGTAGTGAGTTTGTCGCCTACCCAGCCGGCCGCCCTATCGAGGCCCAACCCCTCGGCCGCCGCACCGAGGTGCTTCGACAGGCCCTTGTCACGGGCAGTCCACTCGCCCTTCTCGGAGTCCCAGCCCACGTCGAGGCCGCTCTCCTCGTACTTCTTGCGGACCGCCATACGAGCCGCGGCCGAACTCTGCGCGCGGATCGCGGGGTTCGCGGCGAGCTGGCGTGCCTTGCGCAGCGCGGCGTCATCCGCCAGGTCGCGCCCCTCCGTCAGGAACCTTCCCTCGCGGAGGGCCGCTTCCTCGGCGCGCCGCGCGGCGCGCTTGAAAGTCTTCGTCTTGCCCCCCGTAACAGCCGCCTGCCGGCGAAAATCCCCCAGCGCGCCGTAGACGCCCAGCTCCGAGAAGGGACTGCTATAGCGGCGAAGCCCAGGCCGCTGCCGCGCGTAATTGCCGGCGATACCGGAGCCAACGTCTTGGACTCGAGCTATGCCCCTGGTGCGCTCCCCCCACTGGTCTATGAAGGGGAGGGAGCCTTGAGCGGCCTGGGCGTTCCAGAGCCGTTGCCGTTGCCGGCTCCAGAGCCCTTGCCCGGAGTGCGGGGCTGGCGCGGGCGCTATCGCCTGCTGGCGGGCGATATTGCCGGCAAGACCTAGAGCCTGGTCCTCCTTCTGCTGCCTGGCGAGGCCACGCTCCGCAGCCTTAGCGATGCCCGCGTAGTTGGGGGCCTGCTCCTCGAGTATCCGATTGAAGAGGCCGTAGCCGCGAGGTGCGCGCCTGTAGGGGCTGGCTCCGCGCATCGGGCCTAGTTACCAATCCCCCAGGCGGAGCCGTTGGGGCCGAGCGGGCTGCGCTCCAGGGCCATGCGCCTGCGGGCAACCTCCATAATGTTGTCTCGCATCGTCTCCCCGCCGCCAAACGTCTTCGACAGCTCGTTAGCTAGTAGCAGCCAATCCCCCTCGTTCTCGAGCGGAGTCTTCGACAGCTTCTTGCCCTGCGGCGTGTCTGCGTCGCGCTGCTCGAGGTATCTCTCAACCGCGGACGCTGCCGCCTGAAGGCCGGCCTGGTCCTCTTCCCACTCGGCCCGAACCTCTTCCTGCTCGAGGCCCTGCTCGAGCATCCTCGCGTTCTTGGCCTGGCGCGCTTCCTGTAGCGCGTCCATCTGGGCGATCCTAGTGTCGGCCTGAAGCTGCGCCGCGTCCTGCGCCTGTGCGATTGCCGCGCCCTGTTGCGCAGATCGTAGGTCGGAGGCCGCCGCGCGCTGGTGGAACGGTACGGCCGCCGCGGCGTCGCCACGCTGGGCGGTTAGCTCGCGGAGTGCCTCCCGGCGGTCCCGGCCGCGGAGCAGCTGCTTGGCCTCCTGTATGGCCACACCGATGCTCTCCTGCGCCATAGCGTTCATACCCTCGGCACCGCCCACGGCCGTGTCGTATGCCTCCTGGGCCTGGGCCGCGGCCATGTCCGATGCCAGCTGCTGGGGGGCGGCCTCGATTGCAGCACGCTTTGCCTCGCGGGCCATAATCCGCCGGCGTCGCCTGTCGCTCATAGCCATGCTCTACCTCCTGTATCTCTTGGGCGGATTGAAAGCGCCTGGGTTCAACGTGTATGCCTGATGCTCGGCGGACTGCTGGGCGTTACGCCTACCGAGCAGACGCTCTCGCTCAGCAATGCTTGCCTGTTGCTTGCGGTCCCGTCGGCCCTGGCGGTAGTCGCGCCTGATAGCGCGGCGAGCCTGGCGACGGTCCTTGCGCAGCCTGGTTTGACTGCGGTCGACGTCCTCGCGCAGTTCTTCCTCGGCTACCCCTAGCTCGCCCATGCTGCGCTCAAGATCCTCGGTGGCGCGGCCCATGCTCGTCTCGATGGGCTTCTCGGCCTCGGCCAGGTTGCGCCGGCGGATAGCCGCGGCTGCCTGCAGCGAGCCGCCGCCCGTAACGCCGGCGATGTTCGCGCTCTGGGTCTGGACTTCGCCGGTTCGGGCCGACACGCGAGCTAGGTCACCCAACCTAGTTCGGAAGTCCTCCATGCTGCGGCCGTGTGAGATGCGCAGATCCTCGCGCCCGCGCTCTATATCCCGCGTGCCACGTTGCAGCTGTGTGGCCAAATCTTCCCGAGCCTCGGCATAGTCTCGCTTCAGCGAGCGGTTGGCTTGCTTCTTATCCTTTTTGGCCCGCTTCCCCTCCTGCTCGAGGGCGGCAAGTAGATCGCGCACGCGCCGGCTGTCGGCGCGTGTTTGCTGGAGGATCGCCGGGTCGTAAGTGCCAAGTGGCGGGAAGCCAGAGGCCCGAGGCTTGCGCTTCTTGCCCTTCTTCCTCTTTCCGCTCGATACGCCGCCGGTAGCCATCAGTCCTCCTCCTTCATAAGTGCTGGGTTGCGCTGCTCGATTGCGTCCTTTGCTTCCTCAGCCTTATCGCGGCGGGCCTCCCACTTGGCGATGGCCTCGGCGTTGACGGTCGCGGGCTGATCTGA
>CAYFGZ010000240.1:0-2675 GCA_964342575.1 uncultured Nisaea sp.
CTACCAAAATACATTCCAAAGCTAAATAACCATATGAAACAATCGTCATACGATCGCCCTTTGATAATTGTATCGGCTGAATAGAGGCGTTGGGGTTCTTTGCTTTTTTTATTTCCCCGGTCGAATAATGACTCCACCTATGTTCCAGACATATCACCGGAGCGTCGTCGGCATATGATCTGCGGACTAAATCGTAGGCTGCCTCAGGAATGGATGGGCACACGACTTTGAGACCAGGAATACTTGCAAAAACACCTTCAAAACCTTGTGAATGACTTGGGCCCTGTCCCCAACCCCTTCCAATTACACCTCGTATCAAAATCGGGGCTGAATACGACCCGCCACTTAAAAAATTTGCCTTAGCGGCATTATTAAACAGTTGCTCGAGGGCTAGCAGAAGAAATTCTACACGGTGTACAGAGACGATCGGTCTTAAACCCGACATAGCGGCACCAACCGCAACACCAATACCACCATTTTCCGCAACCGGCATTTCAACTAGCCGCGATTCAGGGATATGGTCACATAAGTTATTTAGGGTGCCAAATACAGGAGCGGGGTCATTTATTCCCTGTGCCATAAAAATTGATCGTGGGTCCTCAATCGCAATATCTACCAAAGCCTTATTAATTATTTCTCCAATATTCACGAATTTGGTCCTTCGCTGGGTAACGGAGGGTATTCCAAGTGAGCTATGTTTGAAAAATTTGGCAGAGGAAAATTTAGCGCTGTTTGAAAAGCATTATTAGCCCTTGTGGAACACGCCTCCAAAATAATTCCAAGACTATCATCGGTATGATTAAAATCTTCCTTTAGGATTTTTGCGGATATTTTTAATGGATCTTTTGCAAACCATTCGTCAACTTCTGCCTGCGGACGATAGCCTAGATGATCATCAAAATTCGGGCCACAATGCTCTCGATGCCGATAGGTATTTAAATTAAGAAAACAAGGCCCAACAGACCGCACAACGTCTAGTGCCTGGGAGGCTAAACTAAATACCTCATCTATTGAATTCCCATCACCAGAGAAGAAGGCCATATCATGGGCCCTCGCAAATCTGGCCAGATCTCTCGACGGTTGTCTAGAATCTAACTTAGAATAGACCGAATACAAATTATTTTCGCAAACAAATAAGATTTTTAAGGAGTTTAGTGCCGCAAAATTTGCAGTTTCGTGCCAAACGCCTTCTTCTAAAGAACCGTCACCAGTAAAAACTACGACAACTTGTTGATCCTCCTTCACTTTGTTAGCAAATGCTGCGCCAGCAGCTAGAGGCATTACACTTCCGACAATTGGTACACTCATCATGAAATTTACATTTTGATCTTTTAAATGCATGGAACCACCGCGACCATCGAGGCAACCCCCAGTTCTACCCAACATTTCACCGAGCATTTTTTCGATACTTCCACCCTTTGCGAGATAATGTGCATGGGATCGATGAGTACTAAATACTTTTGCGCTTTTTTCCAGCTGAGCTACAACACCAACTGCGGAAGCTTCTTGCCCAATAGAAAGATGAATGGGGCAACGCATCTCCTGAGGCCGGTCCTCTGGAAAGTAGTTATCAGCTATAGTTTCTTCTACACACCGAATTAAAGTCATTAATTCATGACACTCTTCAGCAACTGCTTTGTTAAAAACTGTCATTACTTCAATTACTTCCTTTGAAATGCTCTGGGTAATTTATAATCTCAGACCCAATCTGATCACAAATTATGTGAAAAAAGTATTCATCGTATGGGGTAAGGTTTAGGTCTTTAACCTCATTTTTAGAAAACTCTTTCCAACTTTGCCCCTCAGTTAACTTTATACTATCGGTTTCTAGTGATGAAATATTTAAGATAAAAAATTTTCTTACCAACTTCAAATTTTCAGTTTTAAGTATGATTTCTCCGCAACTTTGAAAGCGGTCCGCGGGAAACTTGATCGACAACTCCTCGTAAATTTCTCTTACAATCGTTTCTTTCCAGGTTTCATTTGGTTCGGTGGCTCCGCCGAAAAAACCCCACCTACCAGGGAAAAATATATTATCTAGATTGTCCCGCAACTGCATTATAAAACCTTGACGCTTGGTCAAAATTACACAAGCACATGCATCTTTAGGAATTAACCCACTATTCAACAGAGCCATCTTTGCGGAGAACAGTCCAATAATAGTTTCCCTCATAGTCAGAATCTTCAAAAAACTTGAGCCAGTCTTCCGGTTGCATATATAATTTTGCTGTTAAAACCCAATTCTCAAATATACTTAAATCCGCCTCATTTCTGTAACTATCCACTTGAATAAATATATTTTTTTTATTTTTTACTACTCGATTCATTTCTTTAATAGCTGTAAAAGCTTCAACTTTATCGAGGTTGTGAAGCGTATTAATACAAAATACTGCGTCGAAAGTATCATCTGGGAATATCAGATTTTTCATGTTTTGTTTGTGTAGCCTGCCAGCGATGCTTGGCATTGCTTCCATCAATGCATAGGTTGAAACATCAATACCATATGCATCAATGTCGCAACTATGAACTAGATCGTGAACAAAAAACCCCTTAGCACAGCCGATATCTAAAACTTTATCGCCCGACTTTAAGCCAAATAAATTTGTTGCGCGCTTAGCGACTTTTATCCAACGACCATCATATTTATAGCCACCATAACCTAGTTTACGGCTACA
>CAYFGZ010000241.1:0-2644 GCA_964342575.1 uncultured Nisaea sp.
CTTCAAAATTACTGAGATATGTACTCCGAGTGAGAGTAGGCGTAATAAGATATTTATACTTCAGCAAAGAAGTCGATCACCATGCGTGAAAAGCGCGATGCGTGCTCGATCTGTGTCCAGTGACCGCAATGACTAAATACATGCAGCTGTGATCGAGGAATCAGCTCGGCAAATCGTAACGCATTGCTCAACGGGATTACTTCATCTTCGCGTCCATGAAATATTAATGTTTCGTGAGGTAAGGAGGCGACATCCGTCTCGTCGCTAGCCATTGCGTCGACCCAGCGTTGACGGGGTGGTGGAAACATCTTGGAATAGGCTTCGTGCACTCCTGGACGGACACTTGCTTCAAACCGCATGCGCGCAAGATCGTCGGTCATCAACCCACGGTTGAAGGCGAAGACGTCAAGTAGTGCACGCATATTTTCGACCGATGGCTCATATCCCCAAACCGCGTCGAGTCCGGGTGTGAGGGTGAAGTGCACGCCAACTGCGCCCATTAATACTAGTCGTCTAACGCGTTCAGGATAGCGGATTGCGATTGCCAACGACAATCCGCCGCCGAAGGAGTTGCCAATTAGATCAACCTGCTCTAGACCAAGCGCGTCCAGAAAGCCAATCGCGTGGTCTATCCAAGTGTTGAAATTGTATTCAATTCCTGTTGGACGTTCGGTGTAACCGAAACCGACCATGTCAGGTGCAAGCGCGCGGTGGAATTTTGCTAACTCTGGTAGGGTCAGACGCCAATTTGCCCAACCCGTTACTCCGGGGCCGGATCCATGGATCAACAAGACGGGTGAACCGTTACCAACATCGTGGTAGTTGGTAGTTATGCCATGAGCGACGATCGTTTGTCCGATTTCGGGATTAGTTGTTGCTTTCATTGTGTCTCCAAGCTAGTTGTATACTCCATATGATTATCTGATATAACGGTAAAAGTGGAACAAAGCCTGTTTTGATCGTCATTTCCACTACCGCAAATTATGCCTGACGCACAGGTCAATATATTAGCGATCTTCATCGGAGGATTGTCGATTTTTAAAATCGTTTCTTGTGAACAGATGTGGTCGATTAAGCCGAAATTATTTTCGGCTACTTTAAGGTTCAAGGTTTCTACGCCTCTGGCCTCAATTCATCGCATTAGGTTTGGTTTCACCACTTGATGAATACTTACTCCTCTATTGAACAATTAACTAAACACGAATCCGGAATAGTTGTTTTTTACAGCAGCTTCGCAAATTTCAACGTATCCCGGCCAGTCAACATAAGGCACAAATTCTAGTGGCTTACCGGGTATATTGGCACCCTGATACCAGTTATCGCATGCCGTAAATAGTGTTCGGTCGGCGGCTCGACGCACCTGTTCTGTCCAATCCTTCTCGGCGGTTGAGGTTACCTCGACACTGCGATGGCCTTGGGTTCGCATATGGTCCAGACAATCCCCTATTAAATTGACGTGCTGCTCGATCGCGACCACCATGTTCGCTAATACCGAGGGACTACCGGGACCAGTAACCATAAACAGATTGGGGAAATCTGCGCTAGACAACCCTAGGTATGTGCGCGGGCCTTTACTCCATTTTTCGCGGAGACTAAGGTTATTTTTGCCACGGATGTCGATTTTATTTAGTGACCCGGTGAAGGCATCGAAACCGGTGGCAAAGATAATATAATCGAGTTCGTGGTTGTACCCATTCGCGATAATTCCTTCTTCACTTATAGCGTCTATCCCGTCTTGACCAACATCCACTAGGGTAACATTTGAGCGATTATAGGTTTCGAAGTAATTAGTATCTAGGCAGGGTCGCTTGCAGGCGTAGATATGTTTAGGTTGCAGTGCCTTCGCGGTACCGGGGTCCTCAACAATGTCACTGATTTTACTGCGGATGAAATTGGATAGATCCTCGTTTGCTGCGTGGTTTACGGAT
Organism: uncultured Nisaea sp.; assembly: GCA_964342575.1. GTDB lineage: Bacteria > Pseudomonadota > Alphaproteobacteria > Thalassobaculales > Thalassobaculaceae. The sequence continues at coordinate 1,929 of CAYFGZ010000241.1, forward strand.
GAATCTCGAAAGGCGGTTGAATAACCCAGACCCCCTTTTTCCCAGCATTGTTCGTAAATTCTCGTGCGTTCTGCAGCAGACACTTCGAAGGTTTTTGGTGCCTTGCGGTCAATGACGATGTCCATTGCAACTGGTTGTCGGTAATTGCGAGCTCGAAATCCAGAGTAGTCCGATTTTATCTTGGCCTCATAGGCTTTATCCATTGGACCATTACGGGCAGGCGTACTGAATTGTGCGGTGCGTTGGAATACCTTTAAATGCGCCGCCGTTCGAGCAATGACCGGGATCGCTTGGATCCCGGTGGAGCCGGTGCCGATTATACCAACATGTTTTCCTCGAAAATTGATTTCTTCGTGTGGCCAATTGCCGGTGTGGAGGCACTCGCCCTTGTACTGATCGAGTCCAGGAAAATCAGGGGTCTTCATAGTTGATAAGCAACCTGTCGCAAAAATACAGAACTGTGCTGTGATCGATTTGCCTGAGTCAGTTTCAATTCGCCACAATGTATCGTGTTGGTCGAGGGTGGCGCGCGTGACGGTCGTATCGAACTGGATGGCATCGCGCAGTTTGAAGCGGTCAGCTACGTGACGGAGGTAGGATAGGATCTCAGGTTGGGACGCATAGATTTCTGACCATTCCCATTCCTGTTGTAAGTTTTCAGAGAATTCATAGGAGTATTGGAGGCTCGGTGCGTCGCAACGTGCACCGGGATAACG